>JAIQGI010000005.1 GCA_020072565.1 Terriglobia bacterium | reverse complement strand
CAAACCAGCCAACCCCCTCTGGGCAGACACCAAAGGATCTGCAGTGCTGTCCCGGAAAGATTCCATGCGAAAAATCAAGTGGGGGCTTGACAACTTGATTCCACATAATGCTGAAGCAATTGGACTGCATCCTCTGGGGCATGTGCCAGAAGATTGAGCACAAGGTCGAGGGGGCCGGGCCGCGTGCCGGCGACATCAGCGTGTATGTCAAGCTGCTCCGGCTGATGTTCGAAGAGCCGAACTCCGCTGCTTAGATCGCGATTTCGGAAACATGCAAAACCGCGATCGTCGACGCCCCAATCATTTTATATGCGGATCGATTGTTATCGCTCTACAAACGATCCAGACGCAAACAGAGGCGATTCCATCTTCGCGTCAAATTTGAGGATTAGGGCCATTTGGAAATCCGTTACCAACAACAAAAAGGACAACACTGAGATCTGTTTTCATCACAGGAGGCGAATACGTGTCCAGTTTGAATAAAGTAATGTTGATCGGCAGGCTCGGCAAAGATCCCGAGGTTCGGTACACGCAAGGCGGCAATCCGGTAGCGACCTTCAGCATTGCAACGAGCGAGAGGTGGAAGGACAACGGCGGCAACCCGCAAGAAAAAACCAACTGGCATAACATCGTGATGTGGAACAAGCTCGCCGAGGTGGCGAAGCGCTTCCTGTCCAAGGGTGCCCTGGTCTACTTGGAGGGCAAGCTGACGACCCGGAAGTGGCAAGACCAGAACGGAACCAACCGCTACACGACCGAGGTGGTCTGCAACAAAATGGTGATGCTCGGCGGGAAACGCAACGGTGATACAGGAGAATCCCCCGGTGACATTTCCGAATCAGCCGAGCCTGCCGGCAATTCCGAGGCGGCAGGCATCGACGATTCAGACATTCCCTTTTGATCCTCGCAATACGAGTTGACACACTCCACACAATGCATTATATTGCGTTGACAACGGAGGATGTGCCAATATGGTACGACATGTCGAAATGTTGAGACCGCCCCTGCAAAAGGAAGAACTGCCCCGACGCAAATGCCCGGTCTGCGGCAAGGAGTTCACCCCCAACCGAAAATGGCAAGCCTTCGACACCAAGCCGTGCCAGCAGAAGTACTACGCCGCAACGCACCCCAGGGTCTCCGTCGAGAACCTGAAGGGGCAAGCCAAGAAGAAGTGACAAGCGGGCTCTCATTCCCGGGAGCCCGCAACTTCCCGCTTTACAAAACCCTTCAAGGATCCTCTCCCGAAACCGCGTTGATGCCCCAAGAGAATCCCCGAGCCGCAGGTCCAGGCGGCTCCTGTCCGGCCATCACTGCTCCCCGGGCATACTTGGGACTCGCCCACGATGTTTCCGCAGGTCGCATTTTTGAGGAAGATAGGGCGGGATCGAGATTTTATCTTGATGTGAGCGCCACCACGACCCTCAAAGCGCATCCGTCCCTCGGCTTCGGAATGAAAGCGCCTCTGAAACAGCCCAGAATCAACGATCTTGGCCTGGCCGATGTCCCGTATCCCCCACCGTTTGAAGCGTTTGCGTTCCATGTTGTACAGGGATGCGCAATCTCTGGCGCACAGTCTGCCCGCAACCCCAGTTCATCTTGAACCCTCTCTGCCAGAAAATCCAAACGCAAGCAGATTTTGTTAAATGTGGCCGCAAGCAAAAATCAGCAAAACAATGGAATCCAAAATGATACATTATTTGGCATACTATCCGTGAAGGCAGAACCGGGCTCAAGGGAGCCACACTCATAGATTTAAACAGAAACCCAGTAGAGTTTTGCAAAATATCTGGCAAAACAAAACTTTTTCAAAAATAGATCTTGACAAGCCAGCGAAATGTTACTAGTTTATATGAAAATACTGGTTTCTACTAAGGTGCACCCAATGAACATAAGAAGAATGAACACTAAAGAACGTCGGCGCTGGATTTGTGATGAAGTTAAAAAATTTGGTTTGCTTACTTTTGCGGATATCCAGAAACAGACTGATGTCAAGTGGCAGTCCTTAAAGGGGGACGCCGATCTCTTCGAACAGTTGGGTTTGGAAATCCGCATGGGCAAGGGTGAATTCTATCTGGTAAGCCCTGATCGCTGGACCTATCAAATTCGTCAATCAGAATGCAAATCAGAAAAAGAAGCGATCGGCACGCTGGCGGGAGGTCTTATATGGGGCACGCCCGATGCGAGGGAAAACATCCAGAGGCAATTGAGTGAGGCTCCGGCCCCGGCGAGGGAGACAGCGAAGAGAGTGCTGGGGAGCTTGGCGGAATATTGGAGGAAATCTCATCGATTCGCTGCGCTTGATGCAGGCACCACGACGGCGGCTGTTGCAAGATTCCTCAAAATGCAGCGCGCCCCGGATGCAGCTGCAGCGCTTAGCGGCCTTAGAGTCTTGACGAATTGCCACCAACATGTAATCGAGTTTCTTGCCAGCCCCCGGGTCACTACTGATGTTATCACTCTTGGCGGAGCACTTCGCAAGGATACGCAAGCTCAAACAGGTCTTCTGTCAGAGCTGTGCTGGAAGGCCTGGGATCTCCGCCTCGATGTCAGCATCATAGGCACAACGACCTTGCTGACGCATCGCACACCTAAGGCCGGTCCCGCGCATTTTGTTGAGGGATTCGCTTGTGACAGCGAGGACGAAGCAAGGACGAAAAGTGAATTCCTGAGCCGGAGTGATCTGAAGTGCATCGTCATGGATTCTTCGAAATTTGAGAGACAAAGGTCATCGGCTTTCTGCTTTGCGCCGCTATCGCCCGTGATGGTTGATCTGATTATCACAGACGACGGCTCGGCGCAAAAGTCCGACGCCGTGAGCCGAGCTGATTCTCTTGTTGAGCAGCTCTGGGGCGCGGGTGTTGCTGTGCTGGTTGCTAAACCAGTGGGGAGCGGAGGGTCTAAGGGCCTGGGCAAGGCAAAGCAGAAAGCGCCTATTTCCGAAAGGGGGTGAGAGAGTTTTGGATGCGGCACGGAAACGGGATGGTTCCCGTGCCACACTGCCCCCTGGGTTTAGTTAGGGAGCCTTGTTGTTCCGGTAGTTATCTTCCACCTGTTTTCTGCTCTGTGCAAGTCTTTTTGGCCTCCCTCTAACTGCACCCGAGAAATTGGCGCTCGTGTTGTTGTGCTGGTGTTATGTGTTCTGTTTCCATAGCCGGGCTTCCCCCGGCGCTTCTCGAGGTCATATGAAATCAATAAATATCGCAAGCCGCGCCGCTGGGTGCGGCGTTGAACTCTTGCGCCTATCTGGATCACTCCGGGTGGGAGAAGCAACTGCCAAGGTGCGTGACAAAACGATGGATTCCCTCGGGACCGGTACAGTGCTAATCGTCTTCGATATGAAGCGCGTGTCGAGCCTAGACGCAGGTGCAGTTGAGCAGTTGGTTCGACTGCGTCGGATGGCTCATCTCATCGGCTCCGAAATCAGGATTCTACACGCCCCTCGAACTATCACCCTAAGCCTCTTGGTCCGCCTCGTTGTCACCTTCGACATGATTTATGAGCGCGATCATGATGCGTTCCATGGAGACAAAGGATTGCGTACTTCGGACAGAAGCAGTCCCAATCTGGACGCGCGATTGGAAATTCTCGAGGGAAAAGTTCAAGTGTTGGAGAAAGTAGTGAATGGAGACCTTGAATAGTCAAGACTGTTTTGAAACCTTGTGCCAAGCATTTTGAAAATCACTCTCGCTACCTAAGATTTGTCAGGATTCTGGTAGCGTCGAAAGGCAAAGGAGGAGCAACATGCGTGAACGTTACAGCGATCCCTGCAGGGTATGCGGAACCAAAAACAGTGTCGTGAAGACTAGTGCCGTTGACCCGGACGATGGCTGGATATGGTATTGCCTCCGCTGCTGGAAGTGGTGGGGTGTAGATGTCACTGAGACGGAAACCCCGCTTCCGATTGCGGCAAAGGACGGCCAGTTAACCCAGCGCCAACCACTGTTTTGGGCACATGCCTAAAAAGAGTGAGAACTAGCAGCTCTGCACATTGGCGGATGCTGGCGGCGGCGCATGCGCAGAAGAGCGTTTTGGGCAATTTGGCAGCCCGTATCTATCTCATCCTGATTGCTAAGATCCTGACCTGCACCGATGTGATTTTCGGCAGTGTGCTAGTGCAATAGCTGGACTCAAGTTGGACGATGACGATGCGCAGAGCTAGGTTGCATAGATACTGACAAGCTGGGGAGGGCTTATTCAAAGCTCACCCTATTGATTTTGTTCACCGCAAGGTTGCGCTTGTGGGTTATGTGGACCCGAATTAGGAGAAGAATCTATGTGTCCAAAAGAAGAAGCCGACCATTTTCTCCGTTCTTTGCCAATGGAAAGTCATTGCGTGTATAACGAAAGTGAGCAAGACAAGATTGGGTGGGTGCACGGTTTTTACGACTGTACCTTTGACGCCGCTGGCTTGCATAGCGGCGGAACCAGAACCGGTCTACTGAATGGCGTTGCTGATTTGAACGAGTATATTCGTGGATATCGAGCTGGAACAACTACGCGGCTGGCCTCACAGGTGCGGCTGTGGTGCACGCAGAATCCAAAACCGCAGCTGGAAGAAAGAGAAACGACGCCCTGCGCCGCTCGAATCTCTCTCAACCACGAGCCAATGATTGCGAGGTGAGAATCCATGAAATACCTTGCTGTTTTGCTCCACTTCTATCAACCACCAACGCAGCTCCCGAAAGTCACCCAACACATTACCGAGACGTGCTACCGCCCTCTTAGTCGATTGATCGAGAGGCACCCTCGGGCGCGTTTCACTGTGAACTTCAATTTCTCGCTCACTGAGCAGCTTGTTCAGAAAGGTTACACGGACGTTATTCATTCCCTTTCTCACGCCGCTCGAGTGGGACATATCGAATTCACCGAGAGCTCTGCCTACCACTATATTCTCCCCTTGTCCCCACCCGAGGTCGTCCTAGACCAGCTGAGACGCAATCGCCTGGGCAATCGTCGTAACTTCGCGCAAGAATACAAGCCCAGGGGAGTTTTCCCTCCCGAGATGGCATACTCCCCTGAGCTGCCCACGCTCGTTCAGAAAGCGGGCTACGAATGGACCATTACGGACGATGTCGCGCTCGCCACATCGGATATCCCTGTTCCCTATGAGCACGTTCTGACCGTTAATGACCTGCCCGTTTTTCTCCGAAGCCGACTCTGGTCCTCTCGCATTGGTTCGGGCAGTGCTTTTGAGAAGGCCCAGCACCTCAGCGGTAGAGAATACCTCGATTGGCTAAAACGGGATCTTGATGGGTGGTTTGGGGCCAGGGACGGTTATGTCATAGTCGCTCTCGATGCGGAAACCTTCGGATACCATGTACCTGGCTACATCGAACGCTTCCTCACAAACCTTCTCGACAATCTTGATTGCCATCGCGACATTCGCCTGTGCACCGTTTCCGACATCTTGTATTACTTCCCACAGCGCGCAGAGTGGAATCTGCCCTGCTCCTCTTGGTCTACCTCGGCAGATCAGCTTATGCAGGGCGACGCCTTTCCGCTTTGGAGGAGCCCCCGTAATCCAATCCACCAGGCGCACTGGGCGCTTGTTGAACACGTTCTGGCGCTCTTGGACACGACCTCGCCGCGAGCTTCTGCTGCAACCTTGCATTGGATCGATCCAAAACGGGTGCAGGCCGGGTACTCCTGCCAGTTCTGGTGGGCCAATCCAGGCATCTTTTTTGATCCTGAACAAGTCATCCGAGGAGCGAACATGTTTCTGGAAATCGTGTTCGCCCTGATGCAAGAGCATCTTCTGACGGAGAAGGAGGTATGCCAAACGCTTAGTCTCTATCTCGCGCTGACATCTCAGCTCCAACTGTCCTCGACTGGGGAAGAATGCCTACGCTTGCTCGAAGCGGCTGCTTGAACTCCGCCGTTGACGAAGGGGCGACGGTTCCCCAAAAGGCTGGAAAGCCACCAACCTATTAGTCAGAGGTTTATATGCAGGGACTCGATAATTGTGAGGGCTCCCTTCGATTTTGAACACGCGTTCACTGCCGCGCAAGCGCACATAGATGCAACGACTTGTTTGCTGACCTCGTCAAGCACAACGCCAAACGAACACTGTTTGCCCCGTCCTTTTTCGCTACGGACCGAAAAAGCCCCATCTTCCAGAACGCGACTTCGGGACAGTTTTGTTGACCCAGACCTCCAGGACTTCTGTGAAGGAGGACTACTGTTGACGTGCGAACTTGACAGTTCAGAGGTGGCAAGGCTCAGCGAGACACTACTGAGGACCCGCCGCAAACCAAACGCTGTCGCTGTCTAAGATGCCGCGCCCCCAGCGTAGAACGCCATCCTGGGCTATTGTCGGGCGCTTTGGTAACCCCCCCGGCTACGCGCCGCGCGGAAGGAAGCGGCTACGGAATTATGCTGCTAGTAGGCGATAACTGTAAGGGCACCTGCAGGTCGCCCCTGCGAGGTTGGACCTCAACGCGGAAAGGCCTTTATGAGTTTGGCGGCGCGCCGCGCCTGGAAACGCGGCTTGTCATAAAGGCACGTAGGAGTTGCGACTAATCCCCAAATCAACTTTCAGCTTGCCTGTTTGGCTGGTACGGGATAGAAATCGTCATTCAAAGCCGGAATTTATCTTCGTCGAGGAAGGAACGTGGCGATCTCATCGGATCGATGGAAAGAAATCTCCCCTTCCCGCTTTCCATGGGAACGGGATGCTCTCGATTTCATCCGCCAGGGCCTGCCCGACTGCGACCCTTATCGGGCCTGGTCCAACTTCGAATTCATCGCGTCCGATGGTAGCATCAATGAGGTCGACCTTCTCGTCTTCACACCGCATGGCCTTTTTCTTGTCGAAATCAAAAGCAATCCCGGCCGGCTTCTCGGGGATGCGGGCACTTGGACTTGGGAGAACGAGGGTAAGCTCGTCACAACAGACAGCCCTTTGATCTTGGCAAACCTCAAAGCTAGAAAGCTCCGCGGATTGCTCGAGCAGCAGAAAGTCAGTCGCAAAAAAGGCCACCTTCCCTTCATCGAGGCTCTCGTTTTCTGCTCGGCTCCTGACCTGCGATGCGATTTGCAGGGAGTGGCGCGCACGCGCGTCTGCCTCCGTGACCGGGAGGCCGCTCCGGATGCGCATGCCCGGCCGGGCATTCTCGCCGCTGTCGTGCGCCGCGATTGCCCTGGCCTTGACCAATCCGTCCGAGGAGCCCACGATCGCCCGATGGCCAGACTCATCGGCCAAGCCATGGAGCAGGCAGGCATTCGGGCTTCACAGAGATATCGGAAGGTGGGGGATTATGTCCTGGAAAACCTCATCGGTGAAGGCCCCGGATACCAGGATTGGCAGGCCGCTCACGCCCAGCTAACGAACGTGAGACGCCGGGTGCGGATTTATGTCTTGCCATTGGACGCGACTTCCGGAGATCGCAAGACTATCGAACGCGCCGCGAACCGCGAATTCCAGCTCCTCGATACCCTGCTTCATCCAGGAATCCTCCGCATCTACGGCTTTACGCAGCACGAACTGGGGCCGGCATTAGTCTTCGAAGATGATCCTCATTTTGTCCGGCTCGACCATTTCCTCGCCGAACGGAAAGACCAGCTTGGCCCGGACAGTCAGCTTAGCCTGCTCCGGCAGATTGCCGAGGCCGTCCGTTACGCGCACCAGAAAAAAATTGTCCATCGTGCGCTGTGTCCGCAGAGTATTCTGGTCCAGCCATCGGGAGAGACACCCCAAATCAAGGTCTTCAACTGGCAGGTCGGCTATCGCGCGGGTACAACATCGTCCGGCGTATCCCACCCGGTGACGCCGACGTCGCACTTGGACCAGTTCGTCGAAGCCGCCGGTACAGCCTACATGGCGCCGGAGGCTTTCGCTGACGAGGACGGCACCGGGGAGTACCTCGACGTCTTTTCGCTCGGCGCAATCGCCTATCATCTTTTTTCCGGAGTTCCACCGGCCGCCAACGGATTAGAGCTGAGCAACAAACTGCGCGAGACGAAGGGGCTCCAGATCAGCTCCGTCCTTAACGGCGCTTGCGAGGCTCTCCAGTACCTTATTCAATACAGCACACATCCCGAGGTGCCCAGCCGGACCGATTCGGTCGTCGATTTTCTGCAAGAGCTCGATGAGGTTGAGGAAGAGTTGACCTCTCCAGAGTCGAAGTCCATCGAAGATCCGAGCAGAGCTCAGCCGGGAGATATGCTCCCGGGAGACCTGAAAGTCTCGAGACGCCTGGGGCAAGGCGCATTTTCCGTCGTGCTCCTGGTCGAGCATAACGGCGAGGACTTCATCCTCAAGGCCGCATCCACTCCCGACCACAATACCAGAATCAAAGGCGAGGCAGAGGTGCTCCAGAAGCTCCGGCACCCCCACATCGTGGAGTTCGAAAAACAGCTAGTGCTGGGCACCCGCAACGCTTTTCTCATGCGGCCCGTTTACTCGGAGAAGGAAAAACGGATCATAGAAACGCTCGGCCAGCGCCTTCGCAAAGAAGGCAAGCTGCACATCGATCTGTTGCAGCGTTTTGGGGAGGACCTGCTCGAGACGGTCAACTATCTCGAGGAGCAAGGTTTCCCACACCGGGACATCAAGCCTGACAACATTGCCATCGGAATGCTGGGGCGCGGCGACAAGCTACACCTGGTTCTCTTCGACTTCTCTCTCTCCCGCACGCCGCCCGAAAATATCCGTGCGGGCACGACCGGCTATCTCGACCCTCTGCTTCCGATTCGAAAGGCGTGGGACCTTCATGCGGAACGCTATGCGGCCGCCGTAACCCTCTACGAGCTGGCAACCGGAATGCTTCCGAAATGGGGAGATGGGGCAACGGACCCATCGCACCTCGACTGCGAAATCACGATCGACGCTGAATTGTTTGAAGCCGGATTGCGCGATCAGTTGGCCGAGTTCTTCACCAGGGCGTTTCGCCGCAATGTTGCGGAACGGTCCGACAATGCCGAAGAGATGCTGCGAAGCTGGCGCGCCTGCTTTGAAGCTATCGAAGAACCCGGCACGTTGGCCGACAAGGAGGATGACTCGCGTCTGCGAGGCTTGCTTGCCGAAGCCAGTTTCGACACCCAGATCCACGAACTCGGCCTGGGAACCCGCGCCACAAACGCTCTCGACCGGGCAAACATCCTTACAGTCGAGGACCTGCTCACTGTCCCGCTACGGCGGCTGTTGCGTCTGCGCGGCGTAGGCAATAAAACCCGTCGCGAGATCTCGGCCATCAGGCGAATGCTTCTTGAGCAGTTGGGCAAGCCGCTTCGCGAAAAACCCTCGGTGCCTGTTGAGGCGGAGCCCCCGCGTGAGTCAATTGACCTCGCCACCTTGAGCATCGATATGCTCGTCAGGCGCGTGGCCGGAGCGGGGGGCCGCGGCCGGGAAACAACCCAGCACGTCTTGCGGGCCATCCTAGGGCTCGAATCTGAATCGCCGGAGTGGCCCACCCAATCAGATGTCGCCCGAACCTTGAAAATCACCAGGGCCCGCGTCAGCCAGCTGGTAGGGCAGTTCCAGAACCGATGGTCGAGAGATCCCGCGATTACCCGAATCCGATCTGACATCGCTGATATCCTTGCCGGCCAGGCCGGTGCCATGTCGCTCCGGGAATTGACCGAGGCCGTGCTTACCGCGCGGGGTTCAACCGAGGATGAGCCGCAGCGCACCCGACTGGCCTGTGCGGTGGTCCGCGCCTCTGTCGAAGTCGAGCGCACGATGGCGGAGTCGCGTTTCATCGTCCATCTGGCAGAATCGGGCATCCTTGTGGCCGCAACACAGGAACTCGCGAATTACGCGATCCGCCTTGGTCAGGTCGCGGACAGGCTGGCAGAAGAAGACCCGCTTGTCGTTCCTACCCGGGCGATCGAACGGCTGCGCGAGATCCAACCACCTGCAGGCATGGTCATTACCGACTCCCGGTTGCTGCGGATGGCTTCGGCAGCTTCGCGTCACGCAGCCGTCTCGAGCCGCCAGGAGCTGTACCCGAGGAACATGGATGCCGCGAGAGCGCTGAAGCTGTCCCAGGGCGCACTTCTGGGCGTGAGGTCGCTGACCATCGAACAGATCCGGGAACGCGTGTCAAGCCGTTATCCAGAAGCTCAACCAGCGCCGGATAGGCCCATGCTCGACGATCTTCTGCGCCAGGCGGGGCTCGATTTCGAGTGGGACCCGGAGGGCCGGGAGGGCACCGGCTGCTACACCAGCCGGCTGAGCGAACGGCCTTCGATCTCCACCCGCACCGAGTCGCTCCCACGACACCCAACCGGACGCGACCTGAGCCCAGCGGGCGAGGTGACTCCTGATTTCGCGGAAGCAAGGCAATTCGAGGAGCGGCTCCAGCGCGCCGCAAAAGGAGGAGCGTTCCTGACCCTTCTGGTGAACCCGAATTATCACCGGAATTACCAGAAAGCGATGAAGGAGCTGTCAAGCCGGTTTCCGGTCCAGCTCGTGGATTTCGAGGAAGTCTTTCTGGAGGCTCTGCGGCACGCAGCCACGAAAGCGCGCGTGAGCTGGGACCTCGTGGTCAAAACCGATGCGACGCCCGGCCAAGGCGACTGGGATAAGCTGATGCTCCTGGTTGGCCGAGCCATGAACGCGGTTGAGCAGCGTTTTCTGCGCGCCGAAAAGACAATGCTGATCGTTTACGCGGGCTTGCTCGCCCGATACGACCGGATGGACTTTCTGGAACGGATGCGGGACCGCATCGGACGCCGCGACGGGATCCACGGCCTCTGGCTTCTGGTCCCCGGTGATGACCAGGCGCTGCTGGACGGCAAGGCCATCCCTATCATCAGCCCCGGCCAGCGCGCCCGCATTCCGAATAGCTGGATCGAGAACCAGCATCGCGCGCCAGCCGGCGGGGGGGACCCCGCATGATCGAGCGTCGGCAATTACTCTCGAATGTGAGCAAGCTGCTCCAGCGGCTCGAAGGTGATCTGTTGGAACGAAGCGAGTCTGTCGAAGTTCCTGATGTGGGCCAATGGCTTCGGGCGGAGCACAGCCGCGCGCGCCAGGCCGAAAGAACCGCGCAGAATTACGAGGACTGGCGAAGCGATTCAATCACGCAAAGCGCCGCTGCTTGGGTGCTCTCGTGCGTGTTCGTGCGTTTTCTAGAGGACAACCGCCTGATCGATCCACCCAAGATCGCCGGCCCGGGCGATCGCTTGAACCGCGCCCGGGACGAACACGAGCTTTATTTCCGGGCGCATCCAACCCTCAACGACCGCGACTACCTTCTGGCCGTCTTTGACCATCTGGCCCAGCTTCCCGGCGCCGCAGAAATCTTCGGCCGCCACAACGCCCTGCGCGCACAGCCGAACTGGCTCTCGGGAGATGCCGCCGCAGAGCTGCTTCGCTTTTTCCAGAGAATCAACCCGGAATCCGGCGGGCTGGTGCACGACTTCACCGATGCGGGCTGGGACACGCGTTTCCTCGGCGATCTCTACCAGGATCTTTCGGAAGAGGCCCGCAAAAGGTACGCCCTCCTCCAGACCCCTGAATTCGTCGAAGAGTTCATCCTCGACCGCACCCTCGATCCAGCGCTGGACGAGTTTGGCCTCGATGCTCCGCCTATGCTGGACCGCGAAGGGATCGCGGTGACGGCGGCCGGATTTCGGATGATCGATCCCGCCTGCGGCAGCGGCCATTTCCTTCTCGGCAGCTTTCGCCGCATCCTGGACCGATGGCAACGCAAGGAGCCCGGCACGTCTGTACGCGAACTGGTCCAGCGGACGCTCAACAGCATCCACGGCGTGGATTTGAATCCGTACGCCGTTGCGATCACGCGCTTTCGCCTGCTCTTGGCCGCGATGAAATCCTGCGACATCCGGCGCCTCGCGGATGCGCCTGCATTTCAACTGAACCTCGCCTGCGGCGATTCTCTTTTGCACGGCGCGGGTAGCCAGATGTTTCTGGGTGACTGGCGACCGCTCGCACACTACTTCCACGCCGAAGACTCGCGTGGCCTGGATCGGATGCTCGTGAACGGACGGTATCACGCGGTCGTAGCCAATCCTCCGTACATCACGCCGAAAGATCGTGCCCTGAACCAAGCCTATCGGCAACGATACGGCACATGTCATATGAAGTATTCGCTCGCAGTCCCTTTCATGGAGCGCATCTTCTGGCTTGCTGTCGACGGCGGCTACACCGGGCAAATCACGACAAACAGCTTCATGAAACGAGAGTTTGGAAAGGAGCTGGTCGAAAACTACCTGCCCAAAATCGACTTGACTCACGTTATCGACACAAGCGGCGCCTACCTCCCCGGCCACGGTACGCCGACGGTGGTCCTTTTCGCTCGCAAGCGTCGACCTGTCGCTGGGACTATTCGCGCGGTTATGGGCATCAAGGGTGAACCCGCCACGCCAGAGGATCCAGGACGCGGACTTGTCTGGTCGGCTATCCTCGACCAGATCGACCATGTCGGCAGCCAGAGCTCCTTTGTGAGCGTCAATGACACCCCACGCGAACAGTTCGGAAGACACCCCTGGTCCATCGGCGGCGGCGGTGCGGCAGAGTTGAGAGATCTCCTTGACAAGGCTGGCAGCCACTTTTTGGGCGACATGGTTGTGTCGATTGGACCGAGTGCAATTCTTGGCGAAGAAGATGCGTTCAGTACGGCAAAGGGATCCCAGCGCATCCGCCAGCTACCTGCCACTTATCGCCGGCTATTTGTCGAGGGCGAGGACATCCGAGACTGGGGACTTCTGCCACAACTCGAGGTGCTCTTTCCGTACGACGGCAATATCGAACTGCAAAGAAATGAGCTGATCCTGACATGGCTTTGGCCCCTTAGGACAACGCTCTCAGCTCGACTCGATTTCAGCAGAGCAACGTACGCGCAGTGCGGTCGGCCATGGTGGGAGTACCACCAGATTCCTGTTGAGCGGAACCGGACGCCACTGTCACTTGTGTTGTCGCATGTCGCCACGCACAATCATTTGAGCCTCTGCCGTGGCGGCCTGATGTTCAACAGGCACGCGCCGTTGATCACGCTACCTGCCAACGCCAGCGAAGACGACCACCTCGGGCTGCTGGGCATACTCAACAGTTCCATCGCGTGCTTCTGGATGAAGCAGGTGTTTCATAACAAGGGGAGCACGGTTGATCAACATGGGGCGCGTCAACGAACCACACCCTTTGAGGACTTCTGGGAACACGACGGCACGAAGCTTAAGCAATTCCCATTGCCCGCCGATCAGCCACTGGCACTCGCCAGAAAGCTCGACGCCCTCGCGCGGCAACTGTCTGCCTCGCTTCCGGAAGTAGCAGCGCGTCGGACGCTTCCAACGGCAGCAATGTTGGCCGAGCATCGGCAGCTTTTCCACACCACGCTCTTTCGGATGATCGCGTTGCAGGAGGATCTAGACTGGGAATGCTACAAGCTATACGACCTTCTGCCCCATGAAGCGGATGTTTTGCGATGCGAGAGCCCGCCCGAATTGAAGTTCGGGCATCGGGCGTTTGAGATTGTCCTCGCGCGACGCATGGCGGCCGGCGAGGAGGAATCAAGCTGGTTCGCCCGTCACGGCTCGACACCGGTCATCGAAATTCCTGCCGAGTGGCCCGATGAGTACAAGCAGATCGTGCGGTGGCGGATCGAGCTGATCGAGTCCGACCGCAACATTGGCCTCATCGAACGACCGGAGTTCAAGCGGCGGTGGAACATCGAGTCTTGGGAACTACAGCAAGAATGGGCTCTGCGGAACTGGCTGCTGGACAGGTTGGAGGGATACTTCGACTTTGATGGCCGTATGAACGACGAAGGCAAAACCACGGCCAGGATCGAGCAAGGCCTAATTTCACTTGCGCGGCTTGCCGACATCGCGCGACAGGATCCCGAATTCATGCAGGTCGGCGAGGTCTATCGCGACGATCCGGGTTTTGATGTGCAGAAGCTCGTCACCGAACTGGTCGATGCGGAGAGCGTGCCGTTGCTGCCCGTTTTGCGCTACAAGGAAACCGGGTTGCGCAAAAGGGCGGAATGGGAACACACCTGGGAACTGCAACGGCAGGAAGATGCCATTGATGCTCGGACGAAGCTGCCCCGGGATCATTCAAGTTTTCTGACCGAAGATGATGCTAAGGCTCTGAAGCGCAACGAGGTCGGCGATATCCCCGTGCCTCCGAAATACGCAAGCGCTGATTTCCTGACGACCAATTACTGGCGCTTGCGCGGCAAGCTTGATGTGCAGAAGGAGCGCTGGGTGAGCTTTCCGCATTGCCACGGATCGGACGGCACGCTGATGATCGCGTGGGCCGGCTACAATCACCTACAGCTTGCGCGCGCGATCAGCACCCATTACGTGGACGTCCAGGAACGGCTAGGCGGCCGCGAGGACCCGCGTCTGGTGCCGCTGCTGGCCTGCCTGATCGAGCTGCTCCCCTGGCTGAAGCAGTGGCACAACGAGATCGATCCCTGGTTCCGCCTGCCGATGGGCGACTATTTCGAAGGCTTCATTCAGGAAGAAGCCCGCCAGATGGGCAAAACACCGGCTGAGATCAGGGCATGGCGGCCGGCGCAGCGTGCCGCATCCAGAAGGAACCGCCGATGAGCATTCCCACTAATGCGGAAATCTGCCAAATCCTCAATCGCCTGGAAGCGCAGACTGCGGACGAGCTAGAAACGCAATGGCTCGAGTTCAAGCCCTGGGCCGACGCGAGGGCAGTCTCCCATACATCAGCGGAATATGCGGTGTCGTTCGCCAACGCCGAAGGTGGCCTGATCGTATTCGGCGTGGGAGACCGGGTCCGTAGCCGTGCGAATGCAATACATGGATCCGGCAACTGCGACCTCGATTTGCTTCGCCGGTCCGTGTTTGACTGCACACGTCCAAACATTGGGGTTGACGTTGAAGAGCTTCCCGTTCCTGAAGGTACCGGACGGCTGTTGTTGGTCCGCGTTCCTAAGGGATCGAATCCGCCTTACGGTACGGTCCAGGGTGTGTTCAAGCAGCGGGTGGGAAAGAGCTGCATGCCCATGGACGCCCAGAGCTTCGCCAGGGCCCGGGTTTCCACCGGCATCGTGGATTGGAGCGGCGATGCAGCCGATGGCCTCGATCCCGGCGACCTCGATCAAGTCGAGATTGCTCGGGCGCGCAACGTCCTGCGACGGCTCAAACCTCAGTCCGAGCTTTTGCGCGTCGATGATGGGACTTTCCTGACGGGGCTTGGAGCTGTGCGGCAGGGCCGCGTGACGCGGACGGGGTTACTGCTGTTCGGCCGGGAGGATGTGATCTCGTCACTCTGCCCGCAGCACCAGGTGCATTATGTGTACGAGACCTCTGAAACCACGGTCTCGCGCAATGACTCCTACCGCGCCGGACTTCTGCAAATCCTGGAGCGGATCGAGCAGGCCTTCACCGGGCCCGCCAATCCCGAGCATGAGGCCACAATCGGGCTTTTCAAACTGCGGATCCCCGCTTACCCGATCGAGGTCGTACGCGAAGCGTTGCTCAACGCCCTCACGCATCGCGACTACAGCGATCCCGGTGAGGTTTTGATCCGGCATGCCGCGCGTGACCTGGTGATCACGAGTCCCGGCGGATTTCTGGCGGGAATCACACCAAAGAACATTCTGCGTCACGAACCGGTCTCGAGGAACCGGACGTTGGCCGAAGCTTTTGAAAAGCTCGGGCTAGTGGAACGCGCCGGAATGGGGCGCCGGCGCATCTTCATCCCGATGCTCTCTTCCGGAAAACGAATTCCCGAATATCAAACCGATGGCACGCGTGTTGTGCTTCGGATCTTCGATGGCACCTTCGATGAACGCATGGCGGTTCTGGTGGCGAAGTGGCGCGGCGACGGTCGAGAGATAGACCTCGATGGATTGTTGGTCCTGAGTTACCTGCGCGAGCATGCATTTATCGATAGCGGGGCTGCATCTGAACTTCTCCAGTTATCGAAACAGTCCGTTCTTGGGATCCTTGACCACCTGGCTCAGCCGAAGACCGGCATTCTGGAACGTCGCGGCAGAACCAGAGCCGCAACCTACCACCTCAGCAAAGCGGTTGCGAAAGACCTGCTGGGCAAAGCCGCTTATACCAGAACCCGTGGAGTTGATCCGATCCGGTTCGGCGAAATGGTTCGCCAGTTCGTCACCGATCATGGTTCGATCACCCCGAGAGAGTGCCGGGAGTTGCTTGGTCTTGGAGAATCCCAGACCGCCAAGGTCGAAATTTCCCGTCACTTGAGGGTCTGGTCGGGCCCGGGGGGATTCCTCCGCCGTGAGGGGAAGGCGAACAAGATAAGGTATGTCCCGAAATCCGAAGGCGAATGTGTCGGTTGAGGTGCTCCTCTATCCTGTATACCAGGCGAAGAGGAACGTTAGCAAAAGCGTTAATTCTTTGGCGCATCAAAGGAGACAGCTGGATCTCGTTGAAACGGTTGGTATTGCAGAAGAGAAAGCGTTAGCAGAGTATTAGCAATTTAAATGCACCCGGTGTTTGGCAGGCAGAAAATGACCGGCTCTGTTGCCTGCTTCCGATTAATAAAAGATTAATAACAGATTTATAAATTTAGAGTGAAATCACTGGGGCATTTCAGTAAACCTGAGGAACTCAGTCAGTTATGCCAAGAAGTTAATATACAGATTGTCTCCAAGAGCACTCCAGGGCGGTTTTGGAGGTCGGCACAGACAGTTGGGCCGATGCTGAGGTCAACGGCTCATTGTCGCCGTAGCGGCCCTGGTGGGTTGCCCGCAATACAATGAGTCGAGAGTGTTAGCGAATTTGCGGTAATCGAGACCAATTTTCTGGCAGCCTCAGTAGGCTATTGATTTTAAGATGGTTACGGTTGGGAAAGTGTTAGCAAAACGTTGGCAATTCCATCGCGGTGAACGTCGATGACTCTTTTGAGAGACATAATCGAAATTCCCGAAAAGGTGCAACGAGGCGATTTCGTCCTGCACCTGGCCGAGGATGTCACGCGACCTGAGGTCGTTCTCTCGGACTACGTCGTGACTCCTGAGCTGAAGTCCTGCTTTGACGACGCGCTCTCGTTCATTTGCAGCGCCATCCAGAGCCGGACCAGCAAAGCCAGCTATCTGCACGGCAGCTTCGGCTGCGGCAAAAGCCATTTCATGGCGGTCCTGCACCTGATCCTGCAGGGGTACCCGGCAGCGCGCGGCATTCCTGAACTCGCGCCGGTGATCCAGAAGCACAACAACTGGTTATCGGGCAAGAAGTTTCTGCTCGTCCCATACCACATGATCGGCGCGCATGACATGGAGTCGGGCATCCTGGGGGGTTACGTCGATTACGTTCGCCGCGCCCACCCCGGGACACCGATCCCTGGAGTTTACCTGGCGGAGGGCCTGTTCCGCGATGCGCAGGCGTTGCGCTCCCGAATGGGTGACGCCGCGTTTTTTGCCGCACTGAGCGAAGGCAACGGCAATGGCGGAGGCTGGGGCGAGCTGGACGCCGGGTGGGATGCGGCGCGATTTGAAGCAGCCATCGCGGAGCCGCCAGGATCCGAGGAACGTTCGCAGCTGATCAGCATCCTCGTGAGCAAGTTTTTCGGATCCTACGACACCCAGGCCGGAGGGCGGGGCGAGGCTTTTGTTTCGCTGGACAAAGGATTGTCGGTTCTGAGCAAACATGCCTCGGCACTCGGTTACGACGCCGTTGTCCTTTTTCTCGACGAACTGATCCTCTGGCTTGCCAGTCACGCGACCGACCTGAAATTCGTTCATCAGGAAGGCCAGAAGCTCGCCAAGCTGGTCGAGGCGCAGACACCCGACAGGCCGATCCCGATCGTCAGCTTTGTGGCCCGGCAGCGCGATTTGCGCGAGCTGATCGGGGAGGCTGTGCCCGGCGCGGACCGGCTCAACTTCGGGGATGCGCTCCGGCACTGGGAAGGACGTTTCCACAAGATCACGCTGGAGGATCGCAACCTTCCCGCCATCGCCGAGCGGCGCGTGTTGAAGTGCCGAAATCACGCTGCGCGGCAGGAACTGGATGCCTCATTCGAGCAGACTTCAAAGATCAGGCAATCAGCAATGAACATACTTCTTACTAGCGATGGGGACCGGCAGATGTTCCGGCGCATTTATCCGTTCAGTCCTGCGCTGGTCCAGACTCTGATCGCCGTGTCAAGCGTCCTACAGCGCGAGAGAACCGCACTCAAAGTAATGGTGCAGCTTCTCGTCGAACAGCGGGACACGCTGAAACTGGGGGATATCGTTCCGGTCGGCGATCTGTTCGACGTGATCGCGCATGGCGATGAAGCCTTCAGCCAGGATATGGCGATCCATTTCGACAACGCCAAGAGGCTGTACCATCAGAAACTGCTGCCGATGCTGGAAAAACAGTACGGCATGCACCGCGAGGACCTGGAACAGCTCTCATTCGACGACCCCCAACAAACCGCATTCCGGTGCGACGATCGCTTGCTAAAGACGCTTCTGCTTTCTGCCCTGGTACCCGAAGTTGAGTCGTTGCGGGCGTTGACAGCGGATCGGCTCGCGGCGCTCAATCACGGCTCCATAAAAACACCGGTCGAGGGAAGAGAAGGTCAGGAGGTAATCCGGAGAATAAGAAATTGGGCGGCCGGGGTTGGCGAGATCCGGATCGGTGAGGAGGCGAACCCGACCATTTCCATCCAGCTTACCGGAGTGGACGTCGAGAGCATCATCGAGCAGGCCCGGCGCGAGGACAATTATGGCAACCGCATCCGCCGTGTGCGCCAAATGCTCTATGAGCAGCTCCAGATCCAGGGTGAAGGCGAGTTTGAACAGTACCGGCAATTGGTATGGCGAAACACCTCGCGCAATTTCACAGTGCTGTTCAGAAACATCCGAGAACTCCACGACAACTCACTAGAAAACACTGGTGAATCGTGGAAACTCATCATCGATTTTCCTTTCGACGAGGCCGGTCACGGCCCGCGAGATGACCTTAGCCTGCTGCAGTCGTTCAGGGACAGTCACAGGCAGGGTGCGAAAACCCTGTGCTGGGTGCCGGCGTTTCTGAGCGCAGATGCACTGAAGGACCTCGGCATGCTTGTGATCCTGGACCATGTGCTCGCAGGCGAAAGGTTCCTACAATATGCAAACCATCTTTCCCCGCCGGACAAGCAGGCGGCGAAATCTTTGTTGGAGAACCAGCGCAGCGTGCTGCGGCAGCGTGTGCAGAATCACCTGGACGCGGCCTACGGGCTGGAGGCCATTACACCGGGATCCATTGATGCGACGCATGAGCTGGAGCTGAGCGAGCGCTACATTTCTCTTTGGCCCGGATTTGATCCGCGGCCGCCGGTGGCCGCCAAGCTATGCGGCGCCATGGAGCACCTGCTCGGCCAGGCCTTGGAGCATGAGTTCCCGGCCGCTCCCGAGTTCGGCGCCGAAGTGAAACCGGCAATTCTGAAAAAAGTATGCGAACAGGCGCTGCAGGCAGCCCAAACCGCCGATGGCCGCTTCCCGGTCGATAAAGTGCTGAGACCTCTGCTGCGGCAGATCGCCAATCCGCTTCTGCTCGGCGAAATGGGAATTGATGCAACGCATTTCGTGCTGGGCCAACACTGGCGCAACCATTTCCTCCGCAAGGCTGCCGAGACGGGAAGTGAAATCACGGTGGGTCATCTGCGCGATTGGATGAACCATCCCAAGTCAATGGGGCTGCCGAAGGAAGCTCAGAACCTGGTCATTCTCACTTTTGCGGCTCAGGCCAACCGCACTTTCTATCAGCACGGCACTCTGTACGAGGCAAGCCTGACGGACCTGCCGGACGACTGCGAGTTGCGTGAACAAAAGCTTCCCAAGCAGGAGCAATGGCAGGTCGCTGTTCAGCGCGCCGGGAGCATCTTCGGCGTAGCAGTTTCCCCTCTGTTGAGTGCGAACAATGTCAGCACGCTGACAAGCGGAGTTAGAAGGAAAACCGGCGAAACACAGCGTTCCTGTCATGCGTTTTGCCAGCGTCTTCGGGATGGAATGACGCGACTGGGAATGGTCCCAGAAACCGCAGACCGGATGAAAACCGCGGCGGCAATGCGCACGCTGGCCGATTGCATTCAGGCCTCCGGAGACACTGATCTCATCGGCCTGCTTGCTACAGCGGAGATCACGACGAGTGAAGCAGCAATGGGCGAGTGCCTTGCCAAAACGGCAGAGCTCGCCGGTGCTTTCGAGACGCTCAGCTGGGATATTTTCGATAGTCTGGGCGGCATAACGGACGAGCACCGTGCTGCGGCAGAGCAGGTATTGACGGAGGTGCGCCAGGCCCTGAGCAGTGATGAACACGTGGTCCAGCTGGCACCTGCTTTGAAGGTTGCCGCCACGAAGGGCCTGAGGCTGATCACAAAAACAATTGTTGCACCTGCTCAACCGGTTTCACGTGCTACGCCGCCTGAGCCGACGCCTGGTCCGCCGCCGCAACCGGCAAAAGTCGGGCGCAGGATCGTCGGGCAGGGGACAGAGCAAAACCTGCCCCTCGCAGCCGCCAAGGATCTGCTTTTGAAACTGGATCGTGAAATCAGCCCGGGGCAGACCGCCCGGATCAGTCTGAGTTGGATCATAGAGGAAGAAGGTTCGAAATCGTGAGAACGGCAGCTCCGACATTCAGCCAGATCAAGGCACAGATTGCGGCCATCCGCAAGAAAGTCCCGGATGCTTCCGTCTTCGGCATACGAACGCACGGGGGGTGGACCGGGCAGAAAGAAAAGCGGGACGGGGACCAATCGTACATGATTTATCAGTGCGATTCCCCGCTGGCGATCCGACTGGCATTGAGAGAAGAAACCGCGCCCGGAACGATGAAGGTTCTTATTACCAGCATTGATGAAACAGAACTCAGCGACGATATCCGGCTCCGGATCGCAAAACGGCGGTTTTATGACATCGACAGCTGGCAAATCGTTGCGGCGCTGTTTCAGGCAACGACGATTGATCCTCGGCTCATGCGATACCCCTGGATAGCGGAAGCATTGTTGGATCTGAGTTCGACGGAATCATTTCCGCCTGCGCGCGGCGGATTTCTCGACGCGGACACCGTGTGGGCTCTACTTTTGAGCAGGATTGCAGGATTCGCATCGGAAACCTTGGATTCAATTGGGCTTCTCAAGTGGGCATCAGATGCTGATGCGGTAGGGCGATTCCAACAGGCATCGGAGCCCTTTCGGCAAGGTGCTGTCGAATGGGTTCGGGAACGTACTGGAAGTCTAGGAGAGTTGATACTTGATTGCGCGGGGCGGCTCGAGAGGCCCGATGCTTTGCCCTTGGGGCTCGCGGCTGGCGTCGTCTTCCATCCACAGGCAGCGGGACAGCTGGAGCGGGCGGCAGGCAAGCTGGAAGAACGTTATCTTGCGGGAAAGTCAACGGACCCTGCTGCAATGTTGCGTTGGGGTTCAGCGGCCGCGGAGGTGGTGCTTCGCCATATTGATGATCCCAGGGCTCGGTGGCAGCAGCTTCAGCGCGCGGACGAGATCCTTCGTGAGGTTCAAGCCGAGGCTTTTGCTTTCCTGAGCGATACATCCCCGCTGGGCTTCGACCAGCGACTCGGTCGTTTTGGCCGCGAGCTTTCGGTGATCGTTCGAGGGAAAGAATGGAAGAAGCTTGACGAGCTGCGCAAGATTCATGATTCCATTCAGAACCACGACCAGGCAGAACGTGAGCATCGCCGGCTGGAACGAGTGGAAATGGGGATGCGCCTGCTGCGCTGGCTCGGGGATCGCGCGGAGGGCCGGCCTGGCGAACCTGAGTCTCTCGCTGAGGTCGCAGCCCGGGAGATGAGTGATACCGGTTATGTAGACTGGGCTCGCCTTACGTTGCGTGCAGGAGATCCTGTTCGGGAGCTGTCCGAAGCCTATGCTTCGCTTTTCGCGGAAGTCACCAGCCTGCGCGAACGGCATGCGCTGGAATTTGCGAAGCTGCTGTGCGACTGGACCGCTGCAGGATCGCGAGGCGATGAAGTCGTTCCGGTCGAGAACATCCTGGATCAGTATGTCGCTCCTCTCGCAGCCCAATGCCCTGTCCTCCTGATCGTCGTGGATGCAATGAGCGTCGCAGTCGCGCGCGAACTCACGGCCGATCTCTTGCGCCACGAATGGATCAGCCTGTGCGAACCCGGGCGCGCCTTCAACCGGCCGGCAATTGCTGCAATTCCTTCCGTGACCGAGATCTCGCGGATGAGCCTGCTTTCCGGTCGTGTGCGAATGGGGGTGGCCGCTGATGAAAAGTCTGCCTTTGGGTCGCATCCGGGCCTACTGGCGCGCTGCCGCGCCGGCTGCCCTCCTGCCCTGTTTCACAAGCCGAGCCTACAGGATTCGGACGACGCCATTCTTTCGACCGAAGTGCGTGAGGAAATCGCATCCACAAACAGGCGCGTTGTGGCAGTTGTCGTGAATGCGGTGGATGATCACCTGCTGAAGGGAGAGCAGATTGACACGCGCTGGTCGCGCGATGAAATCAAAGTCCTCCCATCGCTCCTTCACGAGGCACGGAACGCCGGCCGGATCGTGGTTCTGGTGAGTGATCACGGCCACGTGCTGGATTGTCAGACGGAGGCTCGAGTCCACGAAGGCGGAGAACGATGGCGCAAGGATGACGGCAAGCCTGCCCCTGACGAGTTGCGGATCGAGGGGGGTCGGGTTCTAGTGGAGAATTCGCGGCTCATCGCACCCTGGAGCGAAAGAGTTCGGTATGGCATCAAGAAAAATGGCTATCACGGTGGTTTGAACCCGCAGGAAATGGTTGTCCCGGTCATCGTGCTGGTGAGCGGCGGAAACGTCCCGCCTGGCTGGACCGAAGCGCCGGTCGAGACCCCCGGATGGTGGGAGCAGATGTTAATTGCGGAGACATGTCCGGAACAGCCGCTGCCGCTGCTGAAGGCCGTTGAACCACGCAGCCGGCAGACGCTCTTCGATATGGAGCCTGAATGCGAATCAACCCAGGTGACGGCACAGCCTCAAGAATTCCCGGAGTGGGTCTCGCGGCTGCTATCGTCTCCAGTATTCGCAGCTCAAAAAAAGCTGGGGGGACGTGCGGTTCCTGGAGACGAGGTGTTTGCCCGGTTCTTGGCTGCATTGGACCGGCGCGGAGGGAAGATGACCTCGGCAGCCCTGGCTCGAACGACCAGTTTCCCCTTACTTCGGCTGCAGGGGTTGCTTGCGGTGATGCAGCGAGTCCTCAACATCGACGGGTATGCAGTGCTCAGTCGCGACGAAGCTTCGGACACAGTGATTTTGAACCGGGATTTGCTGCTGAAGCAGTTTGATCTGGTATAAACGGGGATTCAACGCATAAAGGGGCGACCTGCCGATCGCCTCGCATCGAACAGATACGGCTACAGGAGGCGATCATCAGTATAAGTCCACAGCGCAGGCAGGAAATCATCGACGCCCTCCGGCGCGGTACCGTGCCGCGGACCAGTCTCGACGCATTCGCAGTCGGACTGGAGCGGTTTGAGAGTGTGGTGGACGAGGAACTGCGGAAGGTCGGTCGCGGCGGGAGCGCTTTCAAGGCAGTCCGTGGTGAATATGGTTGCGGCAAGACGTTCTTCTCGCGCTGGCTTGCCGACCGGGCGCGCAAATCGGGATTTGCGACCGCGGAAGTACAGATTTCAGAAACCGAAACGCCGCTGTATCGGCTCGAAACCGTTTATCGCAGACTGATGGAGCAGCTTTCGACAGTGGATTGTTCGTTCGGCGCGCTGCAGAACATTGTCGACGCCTGGTTCTTTGCGCTCGAAGAGGATGTGCTGGCTGAAGGCAAGTTCGGCCCGGACGACGAAGAGAATCTTGTGGCGAGAACGGCCGAGCTTCTGGAACAACGATTGGCCAGGGTGAGTGCCACTGCACCGGCCTTCAGCATGGCTTTGCGCGGATACCGATCGGCCCTGGCTGCCGGCGACCGGGCAACTGCGCAGGGAATTCTCGCCTGGCTGGCCGGGCAGCCTAATGTAGCTGCGGCGGTAAAGCGCACGGCAAATGTCAAAGGCGACCTCGATCACTTTGGCGCACTCAGTTTTCTGCAGGGAATTCTGACCATCTTGCGGGATTGCGGCTATCCGGGGCTGCTTGTGGTCCTCGACGAAGCCGAGACCATTCAACGGATGCGAAGCGACGCCAGAGACAGGAGTCTCAACGCTCTCCGGCAGCTGATTGATGAGGTTGACTCCGGGCGCCTCCAGGGTTTGTACCTGTTGATAACAGGAACGCCCTCCTTCTTCGACGGACCTCAGGGCATTCATCGGCTGGAACCGCTGGCGCAACGGCTCCACGTTGACCTTCAATCCGATCCTCGTTTCGATAATCCGCGAGCCGTGCAGATTCGGCTGCCGGCTTTCAACCTTGAGCGCCTATGCCAAGTTGGGTGCAGGGTGAGAGATATCTTCCAGGAACACTCGAATGCGGCAGGCAGAATCGGATCGCTATGCGACGACGGCTACGTGCGGGATCTTGCCGAAGCAGTTGCTGGGAAATTTGGTGGAAAGATCGGATTGGCGCCGCGTGTTTACCTGAAGAAGCTGGTCGCGGATGTCCTTGACCGGGTTGACCAGTTCCCCGAATTTGATCCACGGCATAACTATTCGCTTACGATCAGGGAAGCCGAGCTGAGTCCGATAGAACGGCAGGCAGTGGGAGCTTCCGACGTCGACGAGATCGAGCTGGACTCGTGAGCCACTTTGACCAGCTTCACCCGGCAATACAGCATCACATTATAAACAGCCTCGGCTGGCGTGAAATGCGCCCCTTTCAGGAAGCCGTGATCCCGTCAATTGTCGCCGGTGATCACGTCATGCTTCTAGCCCCGACGGCCGGTGGCAAAACTGAGGCTGCTTTCTTCCCCGTATGCTCGAGGATGCTCAACGAGGGTTGGTCTGGGCTTACCGTTCTATATGTCTGCCCGATTAAGGCTCTGCTCAATAATCTTGACCTACGCCTGCAGAGATACTGCATGCTTCTCGGAAGGCGCTCTGCACTCTGGCACGGGGATATATCCGGCCAGGCGCGGCGTCAGATTTTGCGTGATCCGCCGGACCTGCTGCTTACCACGCCGGAGTCTCTGGAGGTGATGCTCGTCTCTCCAAACGTGGATGCGTTGAGTCTGTTCAGCCGTTTGCGCGTGGTTGTGGTTGACGAGGTGCATGCGTTCGCCGGGGATGACCGCGGATGGCTGTGCCTACTAAAAACTTGATCTGGAGGTCACTGACCGTTCGGAGCGGCTTCTGAATTCATAAATCATATGAAGTTATGTGGAATTCTGCCGCATTGGGGAAAGGTTGGCGGCCTTCCTGCAAACGCAGCCGCACAAGGCGTAATATTTCAGGTGGCAAATTCTTGAGGATGCCGGATTTCAAGCGGCTCTACGCTCGTATCGATGATGAAGCCCGCCTACTTTGGGGAGCGCAAAGACCTTTCCCATCTCGGGCGGCTGCACGGCCCTGCCATCCGGAGAATCCTTCCCGAGTGAAAGGTGGCTTCGCGTGCCGTGGTAATAATCAAGATAAGATGCCAAATGGCGCCGGAGCGAAATCTCATTCAGGATGACGACATGGTCGAGGCATTCTCGGCGGATTGAGCCGATCAACCGTTCAACGTACGGGCTCTGCCAGGGAGATCGGAAAGCGGAGAGAACCTCGCTGATGTCAAAGCTCTTGACCAGCGCCCTGAATGCCGCACCATAGATGCTGTCGCGATCCCGGAGCAGGAACCGAGGGGCTCTGTCCCAAGGGAAGGCCTGCACGATCTGGGCTGCGGTCCACTCGGCGGTGGGATGCTGGGTGACATTGAAATGAACAATGCGCCTGCGATCATGAGCCAGGACAAGAAAGACGTACAGGATCCGAAAAGTAACGGTGGGCACCACGAAGAAGTCCACGGACACCAACTGATTGACGTGGTTTTCGAGAAACGTCCGCCATGTCTGTGAAGGCGGTTTTCGATGCTTTACCATGTATTTCGCGACAGTAGCCTGGGACACCTCGATGCCAAGCTTGAGCAATTCGCCGTGGAGCCTTGGTGCGCCCCACAGGAAATTGGCAGCGCTCATGTTGCGAATCAGATCCCGAATTTCACTTGATACGCCGGGTCGACCAGTTTTTCCCCGGCGACTTTTCCACTTCCAGAAGAGTCGAAATCCTTTTCGATGCCAGGCGATGACGGTGTCAGGCTTGACGAGCACGAGGCCCTCGCGCCATTGAGGCCAGAGGCGGGAGAGAAGGATCCACAAAATCCGATCTGATGTCCGAAGCCGGGGCCTTTTCTGATTGGTTCGTTGCAGGACAACGAGCTGGTGGCGGAGAGCCAGGATTTCCACTTGCAGTGAGGCTCGCGTTCGCAATGTGGATGCAAGCCCGGCGAATATCGATTTCAACACATTGTACATGGCTCAGGACGGTATCAGGGAGGGAATGTAAGATCAATGATTTGAAATGCTACAGAGTTTTTGGAAGGCACACGGCCAAAGAGGGCGTTTTACTGCGACCCTGCGTTACTGTAACCGGGATTTTCGCGGACCACGACGGCCATGATGCATATTCACGATCCGGATTCAACTATTTTGACGGAGTGCCGTACACCTCAACTTCTACATAATGGTTGAGATCGTTCGACGTGTTGCCGTTGGAATACAGCCGAACGTATCTTCCTTTGATCCCTTTGGGGTCAATCAGCCGTCCTTCGGCAACCTCGATGTACTCTTTGTCTTTCCCGATCCCGAGCCCTGAGGAGTTGTCGTGGTCGTTATTGAAAACCGTGGTCACGCCTTTGAGGAAGTCCTTGTTATCGCAGACTTGAACTACGACGTCGCGATACACGCGCGCCTGGCTGTGAAAATGCCAGACCAGGATCGCGTTTAAAAAGTATGTCGAGCCCAGATCCACCTGGACCCATTGTTCGCCGGGCCCCAGTTCCACGAAATAGCCGTCCCCGCCCGATTTTTCTCCATCATCTACAAAACTCAATTCTCCGATGACGGGCTGCGAGTCACTTGCTGCCACGGGCTTGTTCAAGGACAACAGCTTGGTCCCCTTGGGCACCAGAAAGGGGCCGCGAGGCCTGCCAGTCACAGGTTCAAGGTTTGCGCTCTTGATGTTGCTGGGCGTACCCACGAACATGGGTTTGGGCAATTGCAGTTTCAACTCTTCAAGCGCCTGTTCCTGGGCCGCGACCACGGAGACTGCCAGGATAGGCAGCAAAATCCACCTGATTCTCATTTTTTCCCCTACCCTATTTGGCAAATACCGCCCCCCGGGAATTGCGGGCTTCATGCAATCCCAGGGGGTGCATTCAGTCCATTCCGCTCAACGCTTTTTGGGTGCAGGGCGCGTCTTCATCCTGTCGAGTGCGGCCTGGGCTTCCGCTTTGACGGCTGAATCACCGAGCATTGTTGCCGCAAGATCCAAAGCCTCCGGGCATGTAAAGTTCGGCAACACGCCGAGGATCAGCCGTTTATCCTCGGGGCGGTTGGCAAGCGCGTAAGCTTGCCTGAGGTCGGCAACAGCAGCTTCCGGTTGTCGATTCCTATCGGTCCTGACAAGTCGGATAAATGCTTCAAACGCCAACATACGATGGGTTTCGTTGCGCGACTTTTGCGCCAGGGAAAGAACATCGTTCCTGGCGGCGACCGACGTCCAACTGCAGATCGCACGGGTTGCCGCATCCGCAATCGCATCATCCGTGTTGGTAAGTTCGGCTCTCAAAATCGGCAGGGCACTATCATCTCCAATCCTGCTCAGAGCCTGAAACAGCTGAATGCGGTTCTTGGCGGTCTGTTCCCGCATGAGGCGATTCCTTACGGCCGCGGCCCGGCTTTCCGGGTTGTTGATCTTCTGAGCTAAGGCTGCCGTAGTGCCGATCGCTTCGGTCTGATCGGCCTCGTCTTCGGTGCTCAGGAGGTAATTCAAAATGGTAGGAATATCAGAGGGAGTGCCGATGACTCGGAGTGTTCTTAGGCTCTGCGTGCGGACCCGGGCCGCAGGTGATTGCAGGTTCTTCGCAACTACAACCTTAGCAGCAAAGATACGCCGCTCGGATACAGCCTGAAGCAGTTCAACTCCGATTTCCTCGGCCGGATTTTGGCCCAGCATCTCGATAATTTTGTCATCAACGGGCCGGCCCTTGAGCAAGGCGATCGTGTTGCGGGCGGCGGTCTGCTCGGCTCCGCGATTCTTTGATGCGGATTCGAGAAGCAGTCCCAGGGCGGAAACGTCCCCGACATTTTCCAGGGCGCCATAGGCGGCAGTACGAACCGCGAGGGACTCGCTTTTCGCTGCCTGCAGGACCGTGGGCAAAACACGATCCTTCGGGTACCCGGAAAGGACGGCCAGCACCTTGATCTGCGAACTTTCAGGAAGCTTTGGGACAAGGCTGCATACCGTGCCGATCGTTTCCGCCGTAAAGTTTTCCTTGATTTTGGAGATTCCAACTTCCTGCATCGGGACGTCGAACCCCCTGAGAAGATCGGCAACCATCGAAGCTGCGCGGCTTCCCGATGTCGAGATCTTGCCCAGCATTGCCGCCTTGCGCACCGATAGCGGCAGATTCGACACGGCAGCCAATTTTTTGTAAATCGCACCTGAAGCGGCATCGTTCTGGCCTGCTCTATAACCTTCGGCGCACTTGAGGAGGGAAGATGCCATGGTGGATCTTGCGGCGGCATCCGCCGCCGAGAATGCCGGCTGCAGGGCAGTGCAGGCGGAATCGCCTCCGATTTCGCCGAGCGCGGCAGCGGCGGCAACGGCAAACTCGCCTTTGAGCAGCGGAGATAAAGAGGCCACTGCCGCGGTGGTTTTGCGGCGCCCCAAAGATGCAATCAGTTCAGTCTTGATTGCACCTCCAGCCTTTGACATCGCCTCGATCAGTGCCTGGTCGGCGGCAGTGCCTGGTATTTTCTCCACCGCATAAAGTGCATGGTCTGCCATGTTGCCGTCCAGAAGCATCGGCGCCAGGGCGGTGACGGACCGGTCGCCTCCAATGATGCGGAGGTGCCTTATAACGGCCATCTTGGATACAGGGGTCGCATTGGTTGACAGAAATGCGAGGAGTTTGGCCTCGCAATCAGTGCGGGCTTCGACCGGCTCCTTGTGCGAGTAGACATAGTCCCGCAGTTTCCAGATGGGGCCCGATTCAATCCCCCCATTGTAGGTCGAGATTTCCTTCAGGATCTGGTCCAGATTCGGAGCAGCCTGGGAAAGCACGGAGACACTCATGAAGGTGATCAAGGCCAGAAAAACGATTGTGCGAATCAGATTTGATTTCATGGGGTCTCCCTTTCTAAGCCGACAGCTGCCATGGTCTCCGATACGAACGACTGAGGAGCCGCTCTGCTTCCGGATCACCGATGATGGTTTCTGTGGCAGGATTCCATTTGATTTTTCGTCCGGTTTCGATCGCAATCACTCCCAGATGGCCGACGCTGGCCGACCTGTGAGCGACCTCGGCCGGTGCAATCGTAAGCGCCCGGTTGCGTACGCAGTCCACGAAGTTCTGGTAATGATCCCGGCTGTGGTAAAGCTTGGTTTCGTTGGGGCCGATTACCTCGTTGATCAGGGCGGCGGGCTGGCTTTCGAAACCTCCACGGTCCACCCAAACCCACCCGTATTCGCCGATCCACTTGGTTCCGCTTTGAATTTCAGGATAGCCCCCCGCAATGGTGATCGGGGTTCCGTCAGCATAGAGAGTGTCGACCCAGTAGCGGCCCGGGCTGTTGTAAATGCCCGTCGTGGGGAATTCGGCTTTGCCGGAGATTTCGACCGGTCCCTGAGTGTCGAAGTTCAATCCCCAGTGCGCGATGTCCAGGTGATGGCCGATCCAGTCCATCAACTGGCCTCCGCCGTAATCCATGTTCCAGCGCCAATTCATGTGCACACGCGCTATGCAGTAAGGTGCAGCCGGCGCCGGTCCGAGCCACATATCGTAATCCAGTTCAGGGGGCGGCGGCTCGATGGTTTCCTGCCCGAAGGTCCTTGCGAAATCCGTGTGACCGGAAGGGAGCCCGACCTCGACCCGCAGGATTTTTCCAATGCGTCCGTTTCTCACCAGTTCGCATGCGCGATAGAAATTTTCAGTGGAGCGCTGCCAGCTTCCCGTTTGCCACACTCTGCCATACCTTTTGACGGCATCGCAAAGCGCACGCCCCTCCCGCAGGCTGTGCGTCAGCGGCTTTTCTCCATAGACATCGAAGCCTGAGCGAAGCGCGTGGATCGCTACCAGCGCGTGCCAATGGTCGGGCACAGCCATTAATATGGCATCCAGGTCGGTGCGGGAAAATATCTCACGAAAATCCTTGTAGGTGGCGCAGTCTTTGTTGCCGTACTTTTGATTCACTGCGTCGCGAGCTTGGGCCAGGTGACTCTGATCGATGTCACAAACAGCCACCCATTGCACTTCGTTCTTACCCAGGAAATTCTGCATGTCTCCCGGCCCCTGCATGCCATATCCGATTCCTGCCATCACGATTCGGTCGCTGGCCGGAACAGCCCCGTTCATTCCCAGGGCAGAGGCTTTGATAATTGTGGGAAAACCGGCCGCACCAGCTACGGCGAGCGGGACCTTTTTCAGAAAATCGCGTCGATCTATGGATCGTAGCCTTTTCATTACTTCCCCTTCCATTTGAGACGAACAGCAGAATGGACACGCAAAGCGTGGCGATTATAGACTAGAATTGTAGACTGCAATGCGATTTTAGCTGTTTCTTGCTTATCAAGCTGCTGCAAACGTGCCGGTGAAAATCAAGGATGTCCCAAACGGCCGGATCGTCCTTACCGCGGTATCCGACGGTCTGGCGGGAGCCCGGACCACGATCTTGGCGAAGCAGGTGCCCCGGAGCTGGTTAGTGAGCGAACCCCTTTCTGCGTTCCTTCAGCTCATCCATCATGCGGATGGTCATCTTCCGATCGATGACATAAAACAGCAGCAGCACGGCGCACGCAAGGAAACCCAGGCCGGGTAGAATGGAGATCGTCATTTTAATGCCGTGTAATGCAGACTGGGTTTGCGCTACGTTCGGGACGTAACCGTACCGGTCGAGCACCTCGCCGGCAATCGATCCGCCGAAACCCAGCCCCGCTTTCAATCCGAAGACGATTCCCGAGAAGATGATGCCGGTTGCGCGGATGCCTGTCGTCCACTCCCCGTAGTCCGCGACATCGGCCATCATAGCCCACAGCAGGGGAATGGTCGGGCCGTAGACAAACGCCTGAAGAAATTGAAAGACAAGGGCCAGTTCCGGCGCACTCGCGGGCACGAGCATGAAGCAGCTCTGAAACACCGCCGTGCCGAGCAGGCCGGTGATAAACACATTGCGCTTGCCGAAGCGCATTGCCAGCGGTTTGGACAGGAATATGCCCAGGATGTTCGCGACCTGGCCGATCGGGCCGAAATAGGGGAACCAGGATTCCTTGTTCAGATAATACTTGAAGAAGTAGAGCGCGACGCCCCCGCGCATCGACAGGGTAACGAACAAAACCAGCGTCACCGCAAACAAGGCGATCCAAGGGCCGTTTTTCGCCAATGCCGCGAGATCCTGGCGGACCGTGGAATGTTTGGTCGGATCCGGTTGTATTCGTTCCTTGGTGGTGAGAAACGTGATAACGAAGAAAATGACGCAAAGGAGGCCGAACACCGCCATGGTGGCCTGATATCCCTTTGCACTGTCATCGCCGCCGAAATAGTGGACCATCGGCAATGCGAAGCCCTGGACGATGAATCCGGCCGCCATGGCGGCGACGAACCGGTAGGATGACAGGCTCGTTCGTTCGCCGTCGTCGCCTGTCATTACGCCGCTGAGCGCCGAGTAGGGGGTATTATTCGCCGAATAGACCGCCATCATGAGCATGTAGGTTACATAAGCGTAAACGACTTTGCCCGCCGTGGAGACGTTTGGAGTGATGAATGTCACGCACCCCATGATGCCGAACGGCAATGCAGTCCATAGAACCCAGGGGCGGAACTTGCCCCACCGGGTCTTGGTCCTGTCGGCAATCGCACCCATGATCGGATCGAAAAATGCGTCGGCCACCCGCGCAACCAGGAACACCCTGCCCGCAACCCTTGCCGCGATGCCGAAAACATCGGTGTAGAAATTCAACTGGAACACTAACATTGTCTGGAAAACAAAATTGGCTGCGGCGTCTCCCAGACTGTAGCCCACCTTTTCTTTTACGGACAATTTTTCGGCGGCTTCCTGTTGGACGGATGCCATTGCCTACCTCCTGATGCCGCTCGCAAGCCTGGATGTGCAAACAAGCATAAGAAATAGATCACCAGAGAGGGCCGCCCGGATACTCGGTGCCCCGAAGATGCCAACAAAGAGCACGTATTCCAATCCGTTGTCAATTGGATTTTTTTTCGAAGACTCGAAACTGCGGTCGCAACGGGGGCCGGGGAACCCGCGACCGTACGCCAATACGGCACCATACTGCCCGGGCCAAATTGAGTTTCGGATCCAGGCAAAATGGCAATAGAATGTCGGCGAGGGCCATCCTATGAATTTGCTGGGCTATGATTTGGGAAGTTCTTCTGTCAAAGCGACGATTCTGGAAGCATCCACAGGCAAATGCCTGGCGACCTGCTCCCATCCCGCGACCGAAATGGGCATCGACGCCCCAAGGCCGGGCTGGGCCGAACAGGACCCGGAAGTCTGGTGGCGGCATCTTGTGAGCGCCACCCGCGAGGCACTGCTGAAATCCGGGATCAAGCCGGAGAGTATTGTCGGCCTCGGCGTTGCTTATCAAATGCACGGGCTCGTCGTCGTCGACAAGCGGTGTCGGGTGTTACGCCCGGCCATCATCTGGTGCGACAGCAGGGCCGTCGCGATCGGCAACCGGGCGTTCGAAGATATCGGCACCGGGTTCTGCCTGGGCCGGCTGCTGAACTCCCCCGGAAATTTTACCGCGTCCAAGCTCAAGTGGATCAAGGATAACGAACCCGATGTCTATGCCCGCATCTGGAAGATCATGCTTCCCGGCGACTATGCCGCCATGAAGATGACGGGAGTGGCATGTACGACTGCTTCCGGCTTGTCGGAAGGGATTTTCTGGGACTTCAAATCCAACCGGGTCTCGGAAACCCTGATGGACTATTTCGGGTTCGCACCGTCCTTGCTTCCGGACATCGTACCGACTTTCGGCGAGCAAGGCACTCTCCGGGCGGACGCAGCGCAGGAACTCGGCTTGCCTGCCGGCATCCCTGTCGCGTATCGTTCCGGCGATCAGCCCAACAACGCCTTCTCGCTCAAAGTGCTCGAACCCGGTGAGATCGCTGCAACCGCCGGGACTTCGGGAGTCGTTTACGGCGTGACTCGGGAGACCCGGTGCGACCCGCAAAGCCGCGTGAACATGTTCGCTCACGTGAACCATCGGCCGGAGGAGCCGAGACTCGGCGTGCTTCTCTGCATCAATGGCACGGGGATCCTGTATTCATGGTTAAGGGAGAACATGTTTTCCGGCCTGGATTATGCGGCCACCAATGACCTGGCCGCCGGAGTCCCCCCCGGATCGGACGGGCTGTTGATTCTCCCTTTTGGCAACGGAGCCGAACGCATGCTCGCGAACGTGGAAACATCCTGCACGATGGCGGGCCTCAATTTCAACACGCACAACCGGGGCCATTTCGCGAGAGCTGCCCAGGAGGGCATCGTCTTTGCTTTCCAGTACGGAATCGACATCATGAAAAAGCTGGAGATTGCGCCTGCCGTGATCCGCGCTGGAAACGCCAACATGTTCCTCAGTCCGGTGTTCCGCCAGTCTCTGGCGGATCTGACCGGAGCGGTCATCGAGTTGTACAACACCGACGGCTCCCAGGGCGCGGCACGGGGTGCAGGCATAGGAACCGGAACCTACCGGTCCAACTCCGAGGCGTTTGCCGGACTGGATCGGATTCTGGTGGCGCACCCTGACGAAGGCCGTGGGCGTGCGCTTGCCGCATCCTATCAGAAGTGGTTGAGTTTCCTGGGAAACCAGCTGGGGGAACGGCAGTCATTTTGCGGGCGTTGATATGAGAGATGATCAGTGGAATCGCCTGCTGGCGACCATGGATGGCCAGGTTCATGACCCGCTGCCATGCGGATTCATCATTGATTCTCCCTGGCTGCCCGGCTGGTACGGTGTCGATATCATCGAGTACTTATCGAGCGAATGCGTCTGGCTGGATGCAAACCGCAGGGTCCTGGAAACGTTCCCTGACATCTGGTTCCTCCCCGGGTTCTGGTCGGAATTCGGCATGTGTACCGAACCCTCGGCATTCGGGGCCCGTTGCGTGTTTCCCAGGAATGAGTTCCCATCCGCGGAGAAGGCGATCCGCAACCTTGATCAGATCATGGATATGAAGACGCCGAATCCGTCCACGGACGGCCTTCTTCCCATGGTGCTTTATCGCCTCAAATGGGCGCAGCCTCGAATTGAGGAACTCGGCCATCGGATACGTTTTTCGGTTTCGCGCGGACCTTTCAACGTCGCATCGTTCCTGATGGGAATGACCGAGTTCCTCATGGCACTCAAGACAAAGCCGGAATCGATTCACCGTCTGCTCCGTATCGTCACCGACTTCCTCGCAAGCTGGCATGAACTTCAGCGCTCGAGCTTTCCAAGCATCGACGGCATGCTGATTCTGGACGACATTATCGGTTTCGTCAGTGAAAAAGACTTCATGGAATTCGCTCTGCCGTATATGAGGCAACTCTATCAGGCGGAGGTCAGGGTCAAGTTCTTTCATAACGACGCCGCGTGCGCCCAGTCCATCCGGTACTACCCGGAAATCGGGATCAATCTCTACAACCCGGGAGTTCAAACGCCGCTGCCGGCATTGAGAGCGCTTTCCGGACACCGGATGACAATCCTTGGCAATATACCGCCCCTGAACGTGCTGGCGCGCGGCGCTCCGGGTGACGTGAGCGCCGCTGTCCATACGCTGCTCAGCGAGACGCCGGACAGGTCGCGCCTGATACTTTCGTGTGCTGGCGGCATGCCGCCTGGAGTAACCACCGGGAACCTCGCCGCTTTTCTGGACGAAGTCCGGAAACATTGAACGCCACGACCTCGAACGGAGCCGGTCAGCGGCGGAGGATGTTGGTTCTTGCCGCAAAACCGGTCTTCTGATCAGATCGGAACCGCGCGCCCGTCGAGAAGCGATAGCTCTCGGCAGGGAGTGGCGGATGGAAAGTCGCCGCGACGTCGAACATTGATCGCACATGCCTGATTTCACGAGGCCGGCGAGTGGTGAAACAACAGGTCGGAAGAAGCTCCCATATCGAGACCAATAGTCCTTGACCAATTCGAAGAAAAGGAGTTGCGGAACATGTTTACCAGAAAGCTATTTGCAATTCTCGCGGTTCTGGCGCTGGCGGCGATGCCGGCCCTGGCAATAACGAACTTCAGCGGCGACTGGAAGCTCAACGTTTCCCAGAGCAGCTTCGGCCAGATGCCTGCGCCGAATTCAATGACCCAGAAGATCACCCATGTGGATCCCAAGCTGACGGTTGCCATGAAACAATCGAGCGCCATGGGAGATTTCGACATGCAGGCCAGCTACACCACCGATGGCAAGGAATGCACCAACCTGGGCTTTGGCGGCAATCCCACAAAGAGCATCGTGAAATGGGATGGTGACGCGCTGATGATCGAAACCAAGGGACAATTCGGCGACAACGAATTCACCATGTCCGAAAAGTGGGTCCTTTCCGCGGACGGCAAGATGCTGACCATCACCCGCACGTTCAAGAGCGCCATGGGTGAGGGCGAGCAGAAGATGGTGTTTGACAAGCAGTAAGCCGGTTCCAGAAAAAAGGGGACGGTACGCGGGATTTGTTTGTCAAAGCCGCCAATCCGCAGACCGGTTTGATCCCGAACATGGCAAATTTCGACGGCACACCGCAGCGAATGGGCGGACAGTTCCGCGAGGACGCGTGGCGCTGCGCGATGAACTGGGCGGTGGATTGGTCGTGGTTCGCCAAAGATCCGCGGCAGCAGGAACTGACGGACCGGCTGCAGAAGTTTTTTGAATCCATGGGCATTGATACGTACGACGACAACTGGTCGCTCGACGGCCAGCCGCTATGCCGCCGGCATTCGCCGGGGCTGGTCGCTACGACCGGTTGGGCATCCCTGTGCGCCACCGACAAGGAACGCGGCAAGAAGTTTGCCGAGGAGTTGTGGAAGCTCAATGTGCCTTCAAGCAACGCCTTCCGGTACTACGACGGGCTGTTGTATATGATGTGCGTGCTGCACGCGTCGGGGGAGTTCAAAGCAATCATGCCGAAGCGTTGAGAGGCTAAAAGTTCATCCCGGTCGGGGCGAGAACGGCGCTATCGATCAACTCCTGGATTTCTTCCCGAGAAACGGGCTCGGCGGTGTAGGAACGAACGGATCGACGCGTCCTGAGAACCTCAAAGAAATCCCTCATGGCATTCTTCCCTTCGTCTCCGCTTCTTACTTAGGCCCTTCAGCCGTCTATGCCCCACGATGAGGGCCTTTTCTATCGTATCCGACCTGAAATCGAAACTATGATTATCATTCATTTAATACGGACCGGATTTTGGCAATGGACAGGTTGAGAGAGGCTTATTCACAGGCAACAGAGCCAGCATCCTGAGCATCTGTGGTCGGACTTGATAGGCATCGTTTGGTTCCTTGATCCTCATCACGGGTAGATAAAGGGGGAAGGGTACGGCCCGCCGAAGGGCCTGCCTGCGCGAATTGTCAGAACCGGCTTCAGGTACCGCTTGCCATCACGCACATTTTTCCCGGTATCTGCAAATTGTACCGGCCCCTCCACGATGTCGAATATGGACACATCTGCTGGTGCACCTACCTGCAGCGTCCCCAGCTTCTCCAGCTTCCCTATGATTTTGGCTGGTTTTACTGTTGCCAGAGCCACCACCTGCTCGAGGGTAAAGCCCATGTTCCAGAACTTGCTCATGATCCACGGCATGAAAGGCTTTCCTGGAGTATTGACGCTGTAGCCATGAATGTCGCTGGATATGCAATCGGGAAGAAGTCCCTGCTGGATGGCCGGCTCGGCTATGGTGTAGTCGAAGCTTCCCCCGCCGTGGGCGACATCCATGATCACTCCGCGCTTCTGGGCCGCAAATGCCTGGGAAATGACCTTGTCGTTCTGAACGATATTGTTGCCCTGGCCGCTGAAAACATGGCTGACGATGTCTCCGGGTCGCAGCATGTCGAGCAGTTCGCCCAGGGTAGCCGGCACATCTCCGATATGGACCATGACCCGGGCCGTCGTGCCCGAGCGTTCAGCGGCTTTGATCGCCCGCTTCATCGGTTCCAGGCCATTGGAACCGACGATGCTCTTGCTCATGCGCACCTTGATTCCCAGGAGCACGTCCTGGTTCTCTGCCATAGTTTTGGCCGCGAGATCGACGTGTGCATAGTCGATGTTCAGGCACTCACCCACAGGATATCCTGCGAGACCAATTGTCGAGATATGTACGAAGCCGAAGATCCGGGAACGTGATTGGGCCATGATGAAATGCTTGAGAGCCGAAAAATTGTTGGCCCCGGCATCCCCGGCACTCACGAATGTCGTCGTGGCGGTGACAGGTGCGATCTCATCAGCCGGCAGGCCGATCGCCGAGCCCTGCGTATAGACATGGGCATGCAGATCAACCAGGCCCGGCGTCACCAGCTTGTTCCTGGCATCAATGATCTGAGCGCTGCGGTCCGAAGGAATATCGGCGGCAAGGGCGGCAACGACCGCATTCTTGATGGCAACATCCTTGAGGACATCCAACAGCGATGGGAAGGATTGACTGTCTATCATACCGCTTCCCTTGTAGGCCACGCCTGCTCAGCCCCTTCTCTAGCCGCTGATAGAAAGTCCTATGTTGACTTCGGGGCTTGGGCCCTGCTCAAATGGCATTACATAGCTACGCCGAATTGAGGAGTTTCATTATGAGAAAAAGAACGGTACTGACACTCGTTGCTTGTGCCATGTTAGGCGCTGCCGCGGTATGTATTGCGCAGACGGGCGCTCCATCCCAGATCGGCCCCGGCGGCTCTGGGCGTGGTCAGTTTGCGCCTCCGGCGCCTCCAGGACCTCCTGCTCCCGTGCCTCCGGAAGTCACAATGCCACGTCCCACCTCGGACGAAGTCGCAAAGATCAATGCCGAGATCCAGCAATTCATCAGCACCAATACGTCTGCCAACAAGGACTTGTTGAAGAAGTACGCTTCGATCCTGGTTCTTCAAGTCCCGCGTGACAATCCCTGCATTCGCCCGGCCGCCGGCATACGCGCCCGTCGGCACGACGCCTTCGTCGAGACCGCCAAGACCGGTGATTTCGATATCCTCTTCTACGGCGATTCCATCACCGACCTATGGAACGTGGAATCGGATCCGCAGGGCAATCCGGGCGGAAAGCGCGTCTTGGATAAGTATTTCGGCGATGTGAAAGTCGCCAATTTCGGCGTTTCGGGCGACACCACCCAGGGCGTCCTCTGGGGCCTGCAGAACGGTGAGGGACAGGGCCACAAGCCCAAGGCCGTTATGCTCATGATCGGCACCAATAACACAGGCGGCGCCTCCGGCTCGGAAATTGCCGAAGGCATCGGCGCCGTTATCCTGGAGCTCCGCAAGGATTTTCCGGATGCTAAAATCCTGCTGCTAGCCATCTTCCCGCGGGGTGCCGGTCCGACCGATGCCAATCGCCTCAAGGTCGAAGAAGCCAACAGGATCATCGCCAAGCTCGACGACCAACAACACGTGTTTTTCGTGAACATCAATTCCAAATTCCTCGACGAAAAAGGCGGCTTGATCGGCTTTCGCCCCACCGACAATCTCCATCCCGTGGAACAAGGCTATGAGATCTGGGCGTCTGCCGTTGCCACCACGTTCAAGGATTGGGTCAAGTAATCTGCGGGTGCCCCTGTTGACCCCGGGCGCGGACGAAGATGCAGACCAGGCCGGATCGTATCTCCGAGACAGGCGGCATCGACGGTGATGTCACCAAGCTGGGCGACAGGTTCCACCTGTTCTATTTCTCGAAGGGCAAGGCAATACGTGGCGGTGGCGACGCACGATTCTCGTCGCATGCGTTTGCAAATGAAGTTTCGCAGGGAGGATTTGATGCAACTTCGTTCCTTTGTCAAGGTCTCGGTACTTACCGTGCTCTTGAGCGTGGGGTTGTGTTTTGCCCAGGATCAAAACGCCTTAAAGCTCTGGTATCGGCAGCCCGCCAGCGCGTGGACGCAGGCTCTGCCGATCGGCAACGGGCGGCTGGCGGCCATGGTCTTCGGTGACCCTCGCAAGGAGCATCTCCAACTCAACGAGGACACCGTCTGGTCGGGCGAGAAACGTGACCGGAGCAACCCCGAAGCGTCCAAGACATTTCCGGAGGTCCGGCGCCTGCTTCTGGAGGGGCATCCCGCGGAAGCGCAGGCGCTGGCCGACCGAAAGATGATCAGCATCCCACGCGCGTTGCCGGTCTACGAGACTCTCGGCGACCTCTGGCTGGATTTCGGCGCCGCGCCGGAGGCAACGGACTACCGCCGCGAGCTTGACCTGGACACCGGCATTGCATCCGTGCGCTTCACGGCCGGCGGAATCCACTATGTGCGCGAAGTCTTCGCTTCCGCGCCGGCCGGCAGGTGTATTGTCGTGCGCTTGACCGCTGACCGGCCGGGGAGCCTCTCGTTTCGGGCTACGATGAGCCGGCCTGCCGACGCCACAACTGAAGCGGCGCCGGGGCGGCTGATCATGACAGGCCAGGCGCTTCCTAAGCGCGCCCCGGGAGAAAACAACATCGGAGTTCACTTTCGCGCCGAGGTGAAGGCAGCCGTATCCGGCGGCCGCATGGAAAACATCGGCGATCATCTGGACGTTACCGGCGCACACAGCGTGACGCTGACACTCGTCGCCGAGACTGAAATTCGGGAGAAGGACCTGACCGCCGCCTGCGCGCGCGATCTGGCGGGCGCCTCCCGCGCCTATGACGCGTTGCGCAGCGAGCACGTCGCGGATCACCAGCGCTTCTTGCGGCGCGTGCGGCTCGAGCTTCCGGTGGACGCCTCCGCGCGCGCCCTGCCCACCGATGAGCGGCTCGCCCGCGTGCAGAAAGGCGCGGCGGACGACGATCTATTTGCGCTCTATTTCCAGTACGGAAGGTATCTGCTGATTGCAAGCAGCCGGCCCGGAAGCATGGCAGCCAACCTTCAGGGAAAATGGAACGACAGCTTGACGCCGGCATGGGGGAGCAAGTACACGATCAACATCAACACCGAGATGAACTACTGGCCGGCGGAGACATGCAACCTGTCGGAACTGCATGAGCCGCTGTTCGACTTGATCGAGAATGGGCGCGAAGACGGCCGGCGGGTGGCGAAGTTTTACTACGGCGCCGGGGGATTCGTCCTGCATCACAACACCGACCTGTGGGGAGACGCCGTTCCGATTGACGGCGCCCGCTATGGCATCTGGCCGATGGGCGCTGCCTGGCTGTCGCTCCACCTCGCGGAACACTACGACTTCACGCGCGACCGCAAGTTCCTCGCCGAACGCGCGTACCCGATCATGAAGGAGGCGGCGCAGTTTTTTCTCGACTATCTCGTCTCGGACGGCAGCGGGCATCTGGTGACAGGCCCTTCGCTGTCGCCGGAGAACGAATACCAGCTGCCCTCGGGCGAGAGAGCTGTCCTCACCATGGGGCCGACGATGGACACCGAAATTCTCCAGGCGTTCTTCGGGCGCGTGATCGAGGCCAGTGAAATTCTGAAGACCGACGCGAATTTCCGGGCGAAGGTAGCGGCGACCCGCGCGAAGCTGATGCCGCTGCGCATCGGCCGTTATGGTCAAATCCAGGAATGGCTGGGAGACTACGACGAGGTGGAACCCGGGCACCGGCACATGTCCCATCTGTTCGCCCTGTTCCCCGGCAACCAGATTACGCCATTCAAAACGCCCGAACTGGCCAAAGCCGCACGCGCTACGATCGAACGGCGATTGGCCAACGGCGGGGGACACACGGGCTGGAGTCGCGCCTGGATCATCAATTTCTGGACCCGCCTGGCAGATGGCGATAAAGCATACGAGAACCTGGCCGCGCTGTTGGGCAAGTCCACGCTGCCGAATCTGTTCGACAACCACCCGCCGTTTCAGATCGACGGCAATTTCGGCGGCACCGCCGGGATCGCCGAGATGCTTGTACAAAGCCACGCCGGCGAACTGGCGTTCCTGCCCGCGCTGCCGAAGGCCTGGAGCAACGGCAAGGTTACCGGGATTCGCGCCCGCGGGGGACTGGAAGTCGACGTGGCGTGGAGCGGCGGTCTGCCCACCACCGCGATCCTGAGGCCGATGGTGGATGGCGCGCACGTGCTTCGAATCTCACCAGGTGTCCGCATCAGCGCGGTCCGGGAGGGCAGCAGGTCGATTCGCGTGCAGCCTGCGGCCGGCTCAACGACACGGCTCAGCGTGAAAGCGGGGCACGTTTACACGATCGAGTTCGAGCGGTCCCCGGCTCCTCCCAAGGACGGCGTGGTCAAGTAGGATGTAATCGCCCAATGGGCTGCCAATGTTCCTCTGGCGTTTTTATTGCTTTTCATGCTGGCACCCCGGGTTTGGTTGTGCAAAATCGTGGATGTGCTAACGAGTGCGTTTGAAAAATTTGTCTGCCCAAGGAATGAAATATTTCCAGTTCGGACCATCGGTGTGTCCGCCATCGTGTTGCCGCCAGGCAAGCTGGCCTTCGAGCAGGCCTGTGTTCACGGGCGGCATTTTCTCTGTCCTGTAATCGTCGGACCGTCCTAAGTCTTTCGCGCCCAGGAGCCGGAATACCGGACCCGCAGCGATAGCCGCCATGAAGCTGCCCTGGTGATCGAGCCATTTTGCATCTCCTTTCTCCGGTACGCCGTAGCTGATGAAAGTCAGGCGCGGTGCGCAGAGTGCAATCAGTTCATGTGCATCCACCGGAATGTCCCCTGCATTCTTGCTGCCGAAATCGGCTTCTTCGGCACCGTATTTCAGGAAGTTTCCAGCCATCCAGTGGTATTCGCCCGATCCGGTCAGGTTTTCCACAGCCTCACCCCAATTGCGGCGGTGCAGCTTGGCGCCTCCCTCCCCTGAAGAGCCGACGAGCACGACGGCAAACCTTGTATCGAAAGCCATGGTTACTAGGGCGGCTTTGCCGTAACGCGACACGCCTTCAATCCCGACATGTTTGGCATCCACCGCTTTGTCGGTTTCCAGATAATCCAGCGCACGGGATGCGCCCCATCCCCAGGCCCGGAGAGAACCCCAGTCATCGGGCTTGCGGAATTTCGCTTTATTCACGAGACCGATGATGCCCTTGGTAAGCCCGGCGCCGTTATCTGCTTGAATGCTGTTCGGGCTTATATCCGCATAACCCCAGCCGTCTGCTATCAGCTGCTGCGTTGCCGGCGGGTCGCTCCCGGCTGGAGGAGCGCCGAATCCACGGCCTGCTGCTCCGGCCGGAGGCGGTGTCCCAGGCAACCGTTGAAATCCGCCGAACATCATCATCACGGGAACCGGACCTTTCGCGTCCGCCGGGAGAACCAGGATCATCTGTATGTCAACTTTGATATCCGGGTACGAGGAATTATCGACATGGCCGACCAGTTGCTTGCCGATCACTGGGTGATCGCCGATTTTGGCCTCGGTCTTGTTGACGACTTCCCACGTCACTTTGGGCACATTCCGAGGGATTCGTCCCAAGACCTCCCGATCGAAATCCTCGACGATTTCAGGCCGCCTCTTGTTCCACCAGTCTCTCGCGGTCTTGACCTTTTTGCCGTTTTTCAGGGTCAAAACATCCGGCAGATTCGGATAAGGATTTGCAAGAGCTTCATCATAATTAGCGTGATTGGGAGCAGATTCATTTCCGCTCGGGCCCGGACGGAGTTTCCGGATCCCCAGCTGCGCCATCATGTTCTGATGATCCTTTTGTGTTTCCGCTTGCGAAGGCGGGCCTTTGGGGGCCGGAGGGGCCTGGGCATTTTGAGCCGCTCCGGCACTGGATTGCTGAGCGATCAGAGCAGACCCGGCCCAGACCAGTGCAACGAGGGCCAATATGATGCAGATTGGGAAAACTGATCGGTGGTTTTTCATAGGCGAAATCTCCGTACATAGGTCATTGGATATCCGATCATATCCCATTCCGGTGCATAAAAGCATCACAGCAGAGAGCTTAGAGCACGCTGAGGAGGAGATTTCTCAGCGACCTCAGCGTGATCTGTGGTGACATTTTGCATTTATTAACGTCTGAATAGCAGTTTCTACCTGCCTGAACTTGATCCTAGGGCGGATCCACCGCTATACTCGGTCTATCGAGAGCAAGCGCGCAAACTGCGCTGCGGTCACCCAGCAATGAGGAATCAGAGGATATCGTGCTATGAAACCATGCGTTTTGCCATTTGTGTTCTTTTTGACTGCAGGGATGTTCCTGTGCTTCCCCCAAGGATTCCCGACTGTTCCGGCGAATCAACCTGTCGCCCGATCGGACGAGAACTCAATGACTGCTCACCGGGAATTGCTTGAAAAGGCAAAGAAGGGCCGCATCGATATTTATTTCGAAGGGGATTCCATTACGCGCCGCTGGGGAGCGACCGATTACCCCGAGTTGCTTGCCAACTGGAAGCAGAACTTCTTCGGTTGGAATGCCGCTGATTTCGGATGGGGCGCCGACAATATTCAGAACATACTCTGGCGCCTCAATAACGAGGAACTGGATGACATCAATCCCAAAATCATCGTCCTCCTTGCCGGCACCAATAATGTCGGCAACAGGGTCTCAACCGATGTGGAGGCCAAAGTTGAAGATGTCACTCGCGGCATCAGGGCGATATTGGACATCATGCGCGCGAAAGCACCGGAGGCGACCATCATCCTCATGGGCATTTTTCCCCGAAACGACATCATTGCCGTGATGCCCACGATCAAAAAGATCAATGAGAATATTTCGAAATTCGCCGACGGCAAGAGGATCCGGTTCCTGGACGTTACGGATAAATTGACGGACAGTGAGGGCAAGCTGTTTGAAGGAGTGATGAATCCGGACAAGCTCCATCCGGCCATCAAGGGGTATCAGATATGGGCCGATGCATTGAAGCCCCTTTTCACTGAACTGCTCGGTCCGCCGGCAAAGGAAGATTTGGCGCCGCCTCCCACCGGCGACCCCAGCGCAAAAGGCCGATCAAAGATTTCAGGACCGGGGTCCGCCCTTAACACGTGGACCTTCCTGCCGGCGATGGTAATGCCATCACCACCGGAGCCTTGCAGCGTAACCGCGCCACTGGTCTGGAGGGTAATGTCCCGGTCGATGACCACGTGTTCAGCGTAGGTACCGGCCGTGATGTGTGTACCGTTGCGCCCGTGTTAACACGGTTCACCGCATCCAGAATCGTCGCATAGGATTTATAACCAAAGCTGGTGGCCCGGCCGGAACCGTAGGGGTCAGTGCGTAGCCTGACACTCGCGCAAGCGGGTTTACGTACGCGACCGGGATGTAATATCTGTTGGGCGCGCCGGGCGTGGGAACGCTGCCGGCGACCTGCGCCCCGCTGGCATGCGCCAGGGTCAATGCAGCGGTGAGGGTGATGCCGCTGCCGGAGACCTGTGCACCGGCCGCGTGCGCAAAAGTGAGCGGTGCGGCAACGGTGATTGTGGCGCCGCCTCTGCCGCCGGTGGCGGAGACGACAACCGCCGTCTCCTGGTTCGCGCCACTCCCATCCCGCCGGCGACAGGGATCACGGTTGCGCCCACGACGGTAGCGGCGCCCACCGTGGTGGCGCCTGCCGTGCCGACCGTCGCGATGACGGCGGTCTCGAGGCTCGCGCCGGTATCAATCATAATCGCCTGGCCGGCGGCAAAGCCTGCCACGCTGGCGACTTTGATATTGTTCGCGCCGGCGGCCGAAGCGGCCGACAGGGTGGTGGCGGGCTGCAACAGGAAATCGGTGCAGTTGCTGTCGGTGTCGAGACCGTCCGGGAAGCGGCCCCGGCTCCTGCCGGCGCCATTGGCCGGGCTGGGCACCACCACGATGCAGCCACCCTTGCCTTGGTCGGCCTCGAGGGTGGCAATCTCGGGGCTGGCGATGGTCCCGTTACCGCTCGAGCTGCTCTGCTGGGATCCGTAGACCATGGCATCGACGACCACCACGCCGCCGGCATCCGTCAGTGCGATCGAGCCGGCCCTGGTGGAGAGGTTGCTCCCGAACCACTGATTGGGCGCCTGCGGCCCCTGGTAGCCTACCGTTGTGGCCAGGGGGTTGACCACGGCCGCGCCGTACGCGTGGGCGTTGACCAGGGGGCTGTCGAGCGTGATGCCGCTTCCCAGCGCCTGTACCGCGTCGCCGCTTACGTGCGGGAAGCTCGTAGCCGGCGAGAAGCTGATCCCCGTCCCCGCATCGGACACGTCAACGCCTGACATGTGGTCGAACTTCAGCGGTGCGGCCAAATCGACGCCCGTGCCGCTCGCGCCGGTGGTGCCGACGCTCGCAACCGTGACGAGCTCCTTGCGTCCGCCGGTGCCGACCGTCAGCGTGTCACCGACCGTCATGTTGGCGTTGGCTGCGATCTTGATGTTGGTAGCCCCCGCGACCGCCGCCGCCGACAGGGTCGTTTGCGTGGCCGCCTTGCCGGCCGCGGTGACTGTGGCCAGTTCGTAGTTGCCGCCGATGTCGATGCCGATCTTCTGGCCGACCGCGAAGCCGATCGAGCTCGTGACAGGCAGGTTGGTCGAGCCGGCGGGGATGGTGATCCACGGCCCCGTGGACACGGGCACGAACAGCGTCGTCATGGCCGTGGCTGCCGTCCCGACGGTTACGATCGTGCAGGTCTCGCCATCGATGTCGATCTGCTGGCCGACCTCGAAGCCGGTGGTGCTTCTGACGTTGATGGTGGTCGTCCCTCGGCTTGCGGGGGCTGCCAGTCCCGAGTTGGAGAGGCCAAGCAAGTAGAAGGCGTTGCCCGCGAGCTTCGTCCCGGCCGGGATCGTCGCCAGCTTGACAGGGGCCCACTGGCTTTGGGTGTTGATCAGGCTCCAGTTGGAGAGGTCGACGGTGCTGGCGGAGGCGTTGTATAGCTCGATGAACTGGTTGGTCGCGTTGGTGCTGGTGCTGAAGCGGACCTCGTTGATCTTGATCGGGAGGACGTTCCGCACTCTCGCAGTAGTTGTCTCAAATTGCGTCCTGCGGGTCGCCGGGTCCGTCCACTCGGATTTGCCGGTCAGGAAGCCGGCTCCGGTCGTCGCCGGCGAGGCGACCTTGAAGGTCGCGCTCACGCTCGCACCCGGCGCGACCGGGGCGCTGAACGTCAGCGACGCGCCGGTGGCGCCTGAGGCCAAGGCGGTCCACCCCGTGGGCGCGAATATGCTCAACTTGACGCCCGCCGCGGGCGCCCCCGTGGTATTCGTGAAAGTCTCGGTGACGTCCTGCGCCGATTTCGGCGTGAACGTCGTGACCCGCGACAGCCCCACGCGCTGCACTTCGTACTTGGCAGCCACGATGTTGGCCTGCACGGCATCTGTGGTGGCTTCGGTCGGATAGCCGGTCGTCATCACACCCTCATAGAAGGTGCCAGACGAACCGTTGCCGTTGTCCCCGCCAGTGCCCAGGAGGACGGCCCCCTGCTTGTGCATCGGGTAATAGCTGTTGTTGGTAAGTGAGCCGGGTCGAATTCCGCTGTAGAAGGTCGTCAGGCCGCCCTTCTGCGCGTTGCCGCCGCGGAGATCCCATTTGTTGCCGCCACCGCCGTCGACGACGGCGGTCACGAACCGCCAGGAATCGATGGTCGGATCGGCGATATTCTGCTTCCCGTTGTATCCGGAGAACAGGCCGGCTTCCATGTCGGCCATGATCCATGGGCCGGGGCCGCTACCGCTGCCCCAGGCGGTTGCGGTGCCGTAATAGGTGGTTTCCATGGTGCCTGTGCCCACGGCACGGCCGTTCGTCGAGGAGTTGCCGTAGTCAAAGCAGCAGCCGCTGTCGTAGTGTGTGCTGTCTATGACGTAGTAGATGCCCTCCGGCTCGTCATTGATCGCGATGCCGGTGGCATTGTTGTTGCGGAATCCCATGCCCGGCATGATGTAGACGCCGTAGGCCTCGTGGCCGCCGATCGTAATTGGCGCCATATCCGCGATCGGTTGCGTGTCAAATCCGCCCTTCGCCGGGCCCTTGAATGTGCCTGGGGGCGCCTGGTAAAGGTGGTTGCCCTTGCCGGACTGGTCGTAGATGAGGTTGATGACGCAGGTCGTATTGGCGCAGAACGCGTCCTGCGCGGCCGCATTGGCGTGTCCGCCCGCATCCGGGACCGGCGACGCGACGGGCTGGACGACGCCAATGTCCAAGGTTTTGCCGTCCGACTGGCGCTTGACCTGGTAGAGCGGGCCGTTGTAGGAGGCGTACAGCGCGCGCGTGGTGCTGTGGGCGGCTACGCAGGGGGTGCCCGCTGCGCCATAGATGTCACACGGGCCCTGCTGCCGGGGCGGCTCCGCCCCGTCCGGTGTAGCCATCGTCAACGTGGCGCCAACCAGTGTGAGCGCCAGTACAAGCATTCTCACAATATCGATTCTCGTTTTCACATTTATCCTGATCGCCTTGCCGTGGCTGCTTATTAGAGCCCCGGGATGCTATTCCATTTCTGATTTCAATGAGCGTCGCCGTCGTCGCAGGAGTTCCGCGCAGAGGCCCTGCGCCAGGTGCTGATTGAAGCGGCCGAGTTGCCGCGAGAACCGGCAGACCGGCTCTCGCTGACAACAAAACGCCTCGACCAGAATAAGGAACTTGGCTGCCTCTTCCTCGCTAGGAGCTTCAAGTCCAATTCAGTTCATGGAAGATAAGACGTGGTCCAGTGGCGGCCGGGAATTCTTTCGAGGCCGCCACCAGGTCAGTCACAAGGATTCAGCGCACTACCCAGTTCCACAGGCGCCTTCAACGACGGCGGCTGGAATACTGGTTGGAAGCTCCAGGCGTGGGAACATTGTTGGCGACTTGCGCCCCGCTGTCATGCGCCCGGGTCAATGCAGCGGTGAGGGTGATACCAGTGCCGGAGACCTGTGCGCCCGCCGCGTGCGCAGACTTGAGCGGCACGGCGACGGTGATGGTGGCACCGCCGCCAGGACCACCGCGGCCAGGGCCGCCTCCAGGGGCGCCTCTCCCATCCCGCCGGCGACAGGGATCACGGTTGCGCCCACGACGGTAGCGGCGCCCACCGTGGTGGCGCCTGCCGTGCCGACCGTCGCGATGACGGCGGTCTCGAGGCTCGCGCCGGTATCAATCATAATCGCCTGGCCGGTGGCAAAGTCCGCCACGCTGGCGACTTTGATATTGTCCGCGCCGGCGGCCGAAGCGGCCGACAGGGTGGTGGCGGCCTGCAACAGGAAATCGGTGCAGTTACTATCGGCGTCGAGGCCGTCCGGGAAGCGGCCCGCGCTCCTATTGGGCGTGGCGGTGGGCGAACCGCCCCGCCCGCCGAAGCCCCCCCTGCCCCCGCCGGGCGCAGGCACGCTGCAGCCATTCTTCCCTGATCCGGATTCGGCTTGGTAACCCTCGGCGGCCCACGGATCAACGAGGCCGCCGTAATTGAGGCTGTCGACGACCAGGCCAGTGGCGTCACGCAGCACCATGCTGCCGGCGTTGGAGAGGGCGGGCCCCCCGAACCACTGGTTGGGCTTCTGCGTCCCCTGGTAGCCCGCGGTCGTGACCTTCTCGTCACGCACAACCGCATCGATCGCGTGGCCGTTGGCCAGGGGCTGGTCGAGCGTGATGCCGGTTCCGAGCGGCAGGATGGGCTCGTTGCTCGAGTGGGCAAAGGCTGTGGCCGGCTGGAAGCTGATCCCCGTTCCTCTTACGCTGAAGGGGATGTTGGCCGCATGGTTGAACTTGAGCGGTTCGGCCAGGTCAAGGCCTGTGCCCGGATCCCCCTTACGAACGTTGTTGGGGTTGAATGCCGATTGCGTGCCGACTTTCGTGACCGTGACGGTCTCGATCCCATGTCCAACGCTGTCGATGTCCAATCTGATCTTGTCACCAACGGAGATGTTGGCGACGGATGATACCTTGATGTTGGTATCGCTGGCTTTCGCGTCCGCGGACAGCCAGGCTTGCGTGCCCTGCTTGCCGACTGCTGTGACCGTGACCACCTCGTATTTTTCAGCGGCTTTTGCGACGGCGGGGTAGGTGGCGCCATAGCCAATGCCGATCTTCTGGCCGACCTCGACTGCCAAGCCGCCTCCGCCGCCGAAAGCGCCGCCCGCGCCGGTGAAAGGCACGATGGTCGAACCGACGGGGATCGTGATCACTGGACCGTCGGGGAGGGGTTGCCACAGCGTCGTGCTGTTGCCGGCCGCAGTTCCGATGCCTGCGATCTTGCGGGTTTCCACAGCGGAGCCGGTGTCGATTTCAATCGTATCGCCGACCGACATGCCGGCCGTGCTCCTGACGTAGATGGTTGTATCACCCTTTTGCGCGGGGACCGCCAGCCCGGAGTTGGCCAGGCCGAGCAGGTAGAAGCCGCGAGCCGCGAGCTTCGTCCCGGCCGGGATCTTCACCGAAGAGAAGATCGGCTGCTGGGTCGGGTGGTGGGTCAGGGTCCAGTTGGAGATGTCGACGGTGCCGGCGCCGGCATTGTAGAGCTCAACGAACGAGTCCGTCGGGTTGGCGGGAGAACCAGCGTTAATGCGGAACTCGTTGATCTTGATCGAGCTGACGTTCCGCACCTTCTCGACCGTTGTCTCGGATTGCTTCTCGCCGGTCGTCCGGTTTGTCCACGAGGCGCGGCCGACCAGGTTGCCGTTGAAGGCCGCCGGCCCCGAAGTGACCTTAAAGTTTGCGCTCACGCTCGCACCTGGCGCGACCGCATCAGCGAACGTCGCCGACGTCTTGCTGGTGCCCGCAACGATGGTGGTCCACTGCTTGTTGGGCACGGAAATGCTCAACTCGACTCCCACCGCGGGCGCCCCCGTGGTATTGGTGAACGTCACCGTAGTGTCCTGCGAGGAACCCGGTGAAAACGTCTGGAGTCCCGGCGGCTTGGCAGTTGCCGACGCCGGCGCCAGGCTCAGCCGCTGCACGTCGTACTTGGCGGCCACGACGTTGTCCTGCACTTTCTGGTTGGTCTCCTGTGCCGGGAAGGTGCCTGCGGCCGTCATCGCCCCCTCATAGAAGGTGCCCTGCGAGCCGTTGCTGTTGTCGCCGCCGTTGCCCAGGAGGATGGCTCCCTGCTTGCGCATCGGGTCATAGGTGGCGTTGACGCGCGGTCCGTCGAACATGACCTGCAGGCCGCCCTTCTGCGCGTCGCCGCCCATGGATCTCCAGTGGTGCGGTTCGCCATCGGCCATGGCGGTCACGAACCGCCAGGTGATGCTCGGCAGGTCTTTGCAGAATTTGGATCCATCCGCGTTGACGCAACCCACCAGGTTGTTTTCCTGGTCGGTCATGATCCACGGGCCGGGATCGGGCCCGCGATACCAGGCGGTGGCGTTGCCGAAGTAGGTGGTTTCCATGGTCCCGTTGCCGTCGTCCCGGCTGTCGGTCTCGGCGTTGCCGTAGTCGTAGCAGCAACCGGAGTTGTAGTGGTGGCCGCTAATGACCCAGTACTGCCCCTCGGCCTGGTCGTCGACTGCGGTGCCCTTCGGGTCGTCCTGGCGGAGGCCCATGCCCGGTGCGATGAAGACGCCGTAGGCCTTGTGGCCCATGATTGTAACGGGCGCCATATCGGCGACCGGGATGTTGTTAAACCCACCCATGGCCGGGCCGCTGAATCCGCCGCGGGGCGCCTGGGTGAGGTGGTTGCCCTTGCCGGACTGATCGTAGAGGGTGGCGATCCAGCAGTACGTGTTGGCGCAAAACGCGTCCTGCGCGGCCGCGTTGGCGTATCCGCCCGCATCCCCCGCGGATGGCTGGACGACGCCAATGTCTAAGGTCTTGCCGTCCGACTGGCGCATGACCTGGTAGAGCGGGCCGTTGTAGGAGGCGTACAGCGCGCGCGTGGAGCTGTGGGCGGCCACGCAGGGGGCGCCTGCAGCGGCGTAGATGTCACATGGGCCTTGCGGCCTGGGTGGAGGAACATTGGCTCCCGCTCCGACCTGTGTCGCCAACGTCAACGTGAATGTGGCGCCAATCAGCGTGAGCGCCAGTGCGAACATTAGCACAAGATTGATTTTCGTTTTCATGGTTTGTCCTTCCAGCCAGCCGTGTGTTGGTCGCTGCGAACACCAAGGCAAGTCTATGGCGACAACCGGATTCTACCAAATCGTATCGGGGATCATCTACCAACAAAGTGAGGTCCGGACAAGGCTTGCGTTCATCTTTACCCTCACTCCTGCTTGATGTCCACCTTCCAATATTGAGCGGCAGCCTGTAATTTTCATCCGGCGTCAGGCAGGTCACAGCACCGTGCTTCGGGCGTCCGAAGTTCGCTCCCTTCATCACGCCTTCGTTGAAATGCCCCAGATTCTTATAGTGCACGAAGTCGCTGGTTTCGCTGAACCCCAGTTGTTGGGGCGGACGCCGTAAACATCATACTGCGACACGTAGGTGTTGGCCCCGAGACGCTTGAACACGTTGGGCGCTTCGGCGGGAACCGTCTCAGGATGGATGCGGCCGGGCTCGGACTTGTACCCCTGGTTGCATGTTGACACTTCGAACGGGGCTTTGCTAGCATCGCGTCGTATCCGGTGAGATTGGAAAATGTTTTTCCCTCACCCGCCCGACGCATCCTGAGTTGCGCGGCAAAAAACCGAATCCCTATCCATCCAACACTACATCTATTTGTTCTGAAAATATTATGAAAATGAAAACGGGATTGTCTTTATTAGCAGGATTGCTGTTCGCAGCTTCGGCCGCTCCTTCGCTGGATTCGAATTTTTACGTCTTCCTGTGCTTTGGACAATCCAACATGGAGGGCTTTCCGGGAGTCGAGCAGCAGGACAAGACGGTGGACGAGCGGTTTCAGGTCCTGGCAGCTGTTGATTTTCCAGACATGGACAGAAAAAAGGGGAATTGGTACCCTGCGGTCCCTCCATTGTGCCGAAGCAATACCGGTCTTTGTCCCGCCGACTATTTCGGCAGGACCCTGGTGTCAAGGCTTCCGGCAAACATCAAGGTGGGCATTGTCGATGTGTCGGTGGCCGGCTGCAAGATTGAACTGTTCGACAAGATGAATTATCAGTCGTACGCCTCGACGGTCGCGCCGTGGATGACGAATATCATCAAAATCTACAACGGCAATCCCTATGAGCACCTTGTCGAAATGGGGAAGCTGGCTCAGAAAGACGGAGTCATCAAGGGAATCTTGCTGCATCAAGGGGAGTCCAACCCGAATGACAAAGACTGGCCTCTGAAAGTAAAAGCAATCTACGACAATCTGATTGCAGACCTGAATCTCAAGGCCGAGGAGGTGCCTCTGCTCGCAGGCGAACTCGTGAATGCGGATCAGAATGGCGCTTGTGCGGCGATGAATTCAATCATTGCCGAGTTGCCGAAAACCATCCCCAATTCCTATGTCATTTCTTCGCAGGGCTGCACGAGCCGTCCGGACCGTCTGCATTTCAATGCGGCGGGTTACAGGGAACTTGGGACGCGCTTCGGTTTGAAGATGCTTTCGTTGCTGGATTATAAGGTCGACGATCCCAAGTAGCCTGCAATGCGGCGAATGTAAATGGACAACGTTTTGCCAGAAGCTGGAGGCGACGCCTCTCTCTGAGAGCTTGGGTAATTCAAGCAAATGGAAGTGGTGAAAGAATGCCATCCAAAAACGTGGCTTGTATTATTCTCCTTGCTGTCGCGCTGCTGTCTTTGAGTGCAGGAGGTGCGGCGACGGGGGATCCGGGAGTGGCCATTCTCCAGGTGGACACCGACCGCGTGATGGGAAACATCGAGGAAGCCATCTACGGCCACTTCCTCGAACATATCAACCACTCCGTGGTCGACGGGCTGTTCGCCGAACAAATTCAGGGCTGCGGGTTCGAGGGGAAGGATTTCGAGACTTATTGGAAACCGTTCGCAGATCACGGCGCCGTTCAGCTCGCGGAGGTGAAGTTTGAAAACGGCGAAAGGAGCGCGCGCATCGAAGTCAACGACGGCACGGCCGGAATTCGGCAGGGCCGCATCTATGTGCAGGCCGGATACGAGTACAACGGGTCCGTCTGGATCAAACCCGTACAGGGCGCGGTGAAAACTGCCTTCCGGGTGAAAGGCTCCGATGGCAAGCTCGTGGCGGAAGTGCCGCTGGCGACGTCCGGCTCGGCCTGGCAAGAAGTCCGCTACGGGTTCTCCTGCAAGAGAACCGACGGACAGGCAACGGTTGAAATCGCCGCTGCCGGCACCGGGGCCATTCTGTTGGACTTCATATCGATGATGCGGGCCGACCTGCGGAAGAACGGCATGCTACGTTCCGATCTGGTCGAAGCCCTTCGCGGCCTGAAGCCTCCCTTCATCCGCTGGCCCGGCGGATCCTTCGCCTCCATCTATAACTGGAAGGACGGCATCGGTCCCCACGTCTCCCGGAAGTACCATCCCAACACGATCTGGGGCGGGTACTCCGACTACTACGGCTTCGGCACCGACGAATTCCTGGAACTCTGCCGGCAGCTCAACACCGAGCCGCTGATCGTTTTCGCCGCGACGAGTATCGACCCGGAAATGGTGCAGGACGCCATGGACTGGGTGCATTACCTGAACGATCCGCCGGCGACGGAGTGGGGCAAAAAGCGAGCGGCCAATGGGCACGCCGAACCCTACAAAGTTAAGTACTTCCAGATCGACAATGAGCCGATGAACCACAGTCTGACGCCCGAGCAGTACGCCGAGATCGTCAACGTGTATGGCAGCCGGCTGCGGAAGATTGCGCCGGAAGCGAAGATATTCGCGTGCGGGCAGAAGCGGTCGAACGACATGGGCTGGAGCGAGAAGATCATTGATCTGGCCGGCGACAATTTCGACATCCTCGGCTGTCACAACTACGAGTATGAGAACGAAAAATTTCAGACGGGGCTGCTCCGCATTCAAGAATACCTCGTCAAGCTGCGGGACTACATCCGCGCGTCGAAGCACCCGCAAATCAAATTGGCGGTCCTGGAATGGAGTCTCTGCCGGACCTACGACTGGCGGTCCGGATTGCACACCGCAGGCAGTCTGATGCTGTACGAGAGGCTCAGTCCCGGGCTGGCCATGAGCTGTCCCGCTTTGCTTCTGCGAAATACGACGGACGACCCGCTGTGGCGCGCGTTCATCTATCACGACCACATGACCTGGTTCCCCGGTTCGGGCTACGTCGTCGAGAAACTCTTCCGCGAGCACTACGCGCCGAAGCACTTTGCCTCCACATCCGGCACCTTCCGGGATATTCCGAACCGCAAGGCCTTCTTCGACGACATCGCGCAGATGAAACCGGAGGACTGGCGGCCCGGTACGTTCGATGCCATTGCCGCCGGTAGTGCCGACGGCAAGCGGATCGTCATCAAGGCGGTGAACTATGAGGGCAACCGCAATACCCTGCTCGCCCGTCTGCAGGGTTCCGCTGTCCCCGCGAACGCTGAGGTTGTGATTTACACGGTGATGGCCGGACTTATGGACGCCCCGTCGCTGGAGAATCCAGATAGAATCAAAGCCGTTCAAAATATGATCCCTTATGCGCGGGACCTGACGGTGGACCTGCCCCCCTACACCGTCGCCGTCATCGAGATCGTCGCAAAGTGAGATTATGCTGAAAGGTGTATTTCCCCGTGTTGATTCGACTCATGTCCACTCGATCGCATGCCGTCCTGCTCGCTCTGCTGCTGTCCGTTCTGTCTGTGCCGGGCGCGGATTTCACCATGAAGGTGACCGAGAGCGGATCCCTCGCACGGGGCTTGATCTCAGCGATCCATGAAGTCAGGCGATTCCCGTTGATGCCTGTAGAAGCCATTTATGGTTTGACTTTGAAGCCCTGCGATGCGTTTATTCTTGCCGCATACGCCTCGTTGTCGAGGAAAGGAGATTGCCATGAAACGATTGCCGCTTTGCCCTATCGCCCTCTTCGCAGTATCGCTGTCCGCCGCAGACTTTTGGAAGGCAAAAGATCCGAGTCAATGGAGCAACGATGAGGTCACCAAGATGCTGACGAAATCTCCCTGGGCAAAGTCGTTTGTGATCCAAACGGTAGGATTCCCAGCCGGAGGGGATGGCATGGGCGGAGGTGCCGGGGCAGGAGGAGGCGGCAGGGGAGGCAGAGGGATGGGCGGCGGTTTGCCCGTGGGCCCGGCGGTTCCCCCGATTGTCGTGCGCTGGGAAGGAGCAGCACCGGTCCGGGCGGCGCTTGCCCGCCAGCGACTCGCCTTTCCCGCGGAGATTGAAAAGGTGTTGCAGGAGAATTATGTGGTGTCTCTTACCGGGTTCCAGCTTCGCGGCCCCAGACGCGGCGGCCCATCAGACGCATCCGGCTCCGGCGTGCGAGGCGCCCAGACGAAGGAAGAGCAAAGAATTGGCGGCTCTCCGACGGATGCGAATCCCAACGCGGGTCTGCCGGTTCTTCGGAATCCTTCGATCAAATACAGCGGCAGGCAAGCCATTCCGCCGGACCGAATCATGGTCGTCAGCACACACCAGGGTCCGGGCCTGTATCTCCTGTTCAGCAGAAAAAATACCATTGGGATCAACGACAATGAAGTGACCGTCGAATTCACCATTGACGAAGTGACGACCAAGGCCAAGTTCAAATTGAAGGATATGGAATATCATGGAAAGCTGGAGCTTTGATCTGAATTCCACACCTGCATGAAAGACCCTATCCTCAATTACGAATTGAGTTTGAAACGCGCGCAGCGACCGGCGGAAGGGCGCCTCACAAGAAAACAACATGGGGCGCGTCGTGCTGGCGGGCAGTCCCGGCGTCAACGTGGAAGTAAGCCTGATCTGGGGATCCATGATCCGGAGCCTTTTATTCGGTCTGAGTCCGTCGGACCCGCTGACGATCGCGTGCGCGACCGTCATTCCGCTCGCTGCAGGGACTCTGGCTGGTTTCCTTCCCGCGCGGCGAGCTGCGTCCGTTGAGCCCACGACAGCCCTGCGAAGTGATTAGGTCTGGTATCGAGCAGGTCCAATCCGCTAATCGAGCACGCACTCGATCCTCGCGCCGCCTTTAGACAGAGTCGCGCGCACTGTTTTGGTCTTGCCGCCGGCTTTCACTTCGATCTCGTAATCGCCCAGGAAACCGCGCGTCGCGAAAGTTCCCTGCCCGCCGGTCTTGCCGCTGGCATTTGTCCACCACCGCTTAAATACGAGATCTTTGTATACTTGGCCGTTCGGCTTGACTGACCAGTCGCGCCGCAGCATGGCGCCACTCGGTCTCCAATGGGCGCCCTCCCAGAAGCCCCACATGACAAACGCCTTCACCAAAGGATGGCTGAAGGTGGCGGTCATGAAGTCGCGCGTGTAATCCGCCTGCGTAGCCTCGTCGGACGTGTTGATATCAAATTCAGTGATCTCCAGTTCCTTCCCGAACGCCGCATAACGGTCGAGCCGCTTCATCAGCTCATCCATCGGCGTGACTCGCGCCGGGAAGTGGCTCTGCAATCCGATTCCGTCCATCGGCGCTCCCTGGTCGATCAGGTACTGGATGGTGGCAGCGTAGTCGTCCTGGTGTGCCTGGTCCTCGCCTTCCAGGATGTTGACGTCGTTGATGTACAGTTTTGCTTTCGGATCGCCGTCTCGAGCCGCTTTGAACCAGTCCACCATCGCGTGCCGGCCCAGAATGTCCATGAAGTCGTGATTCGTGAACGTCTCGTTGATTACGTCCCAATCCACCAGGCGTTCGCGCAACTCGGTGGTGGTCTCGGTGATGTGGTCGATGATGACCTTGGCCAGCGCGGCGGGGTCGTTTCTGGCATCCTGCGCGGCTTTCACGTTTGCGTTGTTCCAGGAGGGCCACACCAGGCAGTGGCCGCGAACCTGCACTCCGTTCTCGCGCAGCCAGTCTATCACCGCCACCGTAGCCGGGCGGGACGCCACGTTGGCCCACTGCGGCCACTTGGTTTCGTTCTCCATCACCGAGAAGTTGAATAGCTGCACGATCTCCTGCTTATATCTGGCCAAGTTCTCCGCGGTCATGCGCTGGCTGGAAAACGCGGTCGCGTTGACCGCCGTGCCGAAAAGGAACGCGTGCTTGCGCATCCGAACCGCTACTTCGGCCCCGCGGACCGGTTTGCCCGCCTGGTCCTTCACCACCACGGTGAGATCGCCCTTCCGGATCTTCTCGATGCGCGCCTCCGCGGCTTTGCGCCAGGCGGCGCCGGGCTCGCTGCCGGCGTATCCAAGCTTGGTGAACGGCAGGTCGGCCACCTTTTTGCTGGTCCCGTAATTCGCCAACGCGATGCCGCCGATCTCCACGGTCTGTTCGCGGAATCCAAGGGTGAAGTACACTTCGGCTTCCCCCTTGTTGTAGGCCCGTATCAGCGCAAAGGGGAACTGCACCTTTTTCCACACGGTTCCAGCCAGGGCAGGCGCGCTGAAGCCCGACATGCCCGGGAACATCCCTCTGCCTCTGGCTCCCGGTGCTCCCAGCGCTCCAGTCGCGCCCCGTGGCACTCCAGCTGCCCCTGGCGGTACTGCCCCCGGGGGCACCGGCGCTCCAGGCGTCCCTCCTGCCCTCGGAGCCGGAGTTGCTCCCGGCGTGGTGCGGAATCCCGCATCGAGCGTGGCTTCCCCCGCCGTGCCGGAGCGCATCCAGAACGAAACCATCAGGACGTCACCGCCGGCCATGGCAGCATCCACGGGAACGGCGATCTGCACGTCCTGAGATCGCTGCGGCTTCTTCGTCACTTCGATGCGCAGCGTTTTCGAAAACGGCTGGCCTTTTACCTCTGCAGTCGACATCTTCGCGAATTCGCCCGCGCCGGCGCTGAGCCGGAATAGGGTGATAGAATCCGCCGGCAGCAGGCCTTTAGCTCCGTTTTCGGCGCCGGTCGCCGCGCAAGCCAGGGCCGCCCATCCGGCGCTTAGAATCATCGCTGACAGTCGGTTCATCTTCGGCGATCTCCCATAAATAATTGAAGGATGCGCCTGCCGTTTCGCGTGGCTGCTTGCCCAGGCGCCTCTTCCATATTCTGATCAAAGGCAATTTGTCGCACTGTCCTGGTCCCAGACTCGAGCCCGATGATAATTCAAAACGACGGGGCAGAATAAGAGGAAAATCGGTGACAGGCACCTCATTTCAAATGCATTCCAAATACCCTCGTGGCGCTGCACCTGGCACAGGTTTCACAGGCGCCTGTCGAGGAGCTGTTCTCGATTGAAATGCCGGCTTCGGCATCAGAAAAATCTACTCCTGTTGCTCCGCTGATGGGACCGGCAAAATCCGGACAGTATCGAGTTTCGCGACAGAAACTAGTTAGTGGTCGTAGGATAGTAGCAAGGTCAGAGGCCGGACGGGGGATCTGTCTGCCCCGCCGTCTTTCCGAGTGTAGAATCCTGCCAGAGCAACTGACAGCTGTGATTGAGAAAGGAATGAATAGTTGCTCGATGTATCTGAGGTCGTTGACGAGCGCCGACTCACGCCGACCGCCTCCGGCCGGCTCGTGGAGCAGCACCTCGGGGAGTTGCTGCGCGGCTGGCCCGCCCGCTTCGTCCGGCAGCATGGGCCCCTGCGCCCGGCGGTTGAGCGGGTCGTCCGGGAGTTCCTCAAATGCGGCCTTCCGGAGCACGGCTTCGCCGGGCTCTGGTGCTCCGAGTGTCGCAGGAGCGTGATGGTCCAAGGATTGTTCTGAGGATTTTCGCCTTCGTCTTCCAATCGTCTTGTTTGACTCTATCTGTTTGTATTTTCCGATCCGCTTCAGCTAATGCGCCTCCTAAACTCGTCACGTCAAGCAAGGCCGCCGCCCTGCAATAGAAGCTCTTTGATCTGCCATCGTCAAATCTCTCTATCATGGTCTCAAGCATTGCCATCCGCTTCTTCTGCTGTTCCATGAATTCATGGATACCATGTTCCCTTATGAATTTCGCGTTCGGCAATAATCTTGCACATGACGGGTAGGATGAAGATTCTTTCACTTGCCTGTATTCTTCCTCGCTTTTGAATTTTGAACAGGGGAAATCCGGGCATTCGGCGCATACTTCAAAGCTCTTTCTCTTGACGCAACAGGTTATAAAGGAACAGGAAGGGTGCTTGTCAAAGAAACCGGGGCCGGCACATCCGGGGCATCTCGATGACCCGACGGTGTAATGCCGTGGGCACAAACCGCAATCAAGCCCGCATACTCCGATTGTCGGAAATTTTTTTTCCGGGCGTTGGCTTGAACTGGTATTTGCTTTCTTCATACCGATACCATAGGCGATTCGCGCAATGCAATCAGAAGAACCTGAAGTTACCGCCATTATAATCCGCTGCCATGGCTCTGGACAGCTGAATCCGCAGCACTTGTCAGAATCGCGGGCACCCGCAAACCGTCACGTTATCCAGAAATGGTCATGTGGGAAGTTGACTGATGACCGGCCACGCGGATGGCGTGCTCGCAGATAATCCACACATGATAACAGGGGTGTTCCCAAAATCCTTTAATCTGCAACTTTGTTTTGAATTATGATTGGGCTCAAGCTCAGCGGAAGCCAAATTGAGGGATTGCTTTTTTAAGTCCGGCCGTCACTTTGGCATTAAGGTCCGGGAACCGTGGGGAGCGGCAGGTCAGTCTGACGCCTGGTTTGGCGTTTCCTTCGTGCATAGCAAGTGAATCATGGAAATGGAGGCTTCAGGTGCACTTGAAACGATTTTGCTTTGTTGCTGTCGCACTCCTGGCCGTGGCTTGTGCTGATTTACTCTATGCGGACTCGTATTATCCGCTTCGCCCAGACGACCCTCGCGCGGTCTATCTGACCAAAGACCAGTTCGAAGTGCGCGCTGACGGGATCGGCGATGACACCAGCGCCATACAGCAGGCAATCGATCGCGTGCAGGAGACGACGCGCATCGGCGTCGTCTTCATTCCCGAAGGACGCTACCGGATAAGCAAAACGGTCTTTGTCTGGGAGGGGATTCGGCTGATCGGCTACGGCCAGAAACGGCCGGTGTTTCTGTTGGGCAAGGATACGCCAGGCTTCCAGGAGGGGACGGGCAAGTACATGGTTCATTTCGCGGGATACCGCCCCATGGCGAACAGACCGTTCAGCGACGCCAGCGAAGTGACGTTCTACAGCGGCATGAGCAATATCGACTTCGAGATGCAGGACGGCAACCCGGCGGCCATCGGCATACGCTTCCATGTGGCCCAACACAGTTCTCTGCAACACATGGACTTCCGCGTCGGCTCCTGCCGGGCGGCGATGGAGGATATCGGCAATCAGGCCAGCGATATCCACGTCTACGGCGGCACCTTCGGGATCATCACCAAGAGGACCGCGCCGGTCTGGCAATTCCTGTTGATGGATTCCAGCTTTGAAGGACAGCGCGAGTCGGCCATTCATACGATGGAGGTCGGCTTCACGCTCGTCCGGGTCCGTTTCGCGCACATGCCGATCGCACTTAAGATTGCGCCGGGGGAGGTGGAGCAGCTTTATGGTCGCGATCTCCAGATGGAGGACATCAGCTCAGTCGCGTTGAAGGCAGGCAATGTGCGGAATACACATTCGGAAGTAACGCTGTCGAATGTGGCATGCAGCAATGTCCCACAGTTCTATCAGGGCGACAAGATGGTCGCCGCACCGTCCCGGCGCTACATGGTGGATCGGTTCACGCTCGGGCTGGAGATCGGTGATGATGGGAGAGAGCGTGGGATTGCGATGCGGCATCAAGAGCACGCACTGACGCAGCCCGCTCCGACGGCGGCGAACGATATTCCGGCGCTGCCCCCCATGAGCCAGTGGGTGAACGTGCGGACCCTGGACGTGAAAGGCGACGGGAAAACCGATGACACGGCAGCGCTGCGGGCGGCGATCGAGAAGCACCAGGCGCTGTTCTTCCCCAGTGGAATCTATCGCGTGTCAGGCTCGATCGAGCTAAAGCCGGACACGGTCTTGATTGGAATGAACCCGGGAAATACGTCGATCTCATTGATGAATGGGGCGTCAGGGTTCGAGGGCGAAGGCGACCCTGTCGGCGTGCTGATCGCGCCAAAGGGCGGCAGAAACATCGTGGTCTCAATCAGCATTATGCCGGGTGCGAACAACCGTGCCGCGAGCATGGTCTGGATGGCGGGTACCAATTCGATGCTCGACGATGTGTCGTTTCCGGGAGGCGGTGGCGGCTTCGGCCGCGGGCCCGGCGGCGGCCAAGCAGGCCCCGATCTGCTGATCAAAGACGGCGGGGGCGGGATCTTCCGAGGGAATTGGCCTCACGGCACGAGTTCGAGAACGGCAGGGCTTCGCATAGAGAACACCGCTGTACAGGGCAAGGTGTATCAGATCTCGGTCGAGCATCACATGAGCGTGGAATCGCAGTTCCACAACGTTCAGAACTGGGAGTTCTACGCGCTGCAGACCGAGGAAGAAAATCCGGCCGGACACGAGGCGATTTCACTCGAAATCAGGAACTGCCGGAATCTCCTGTTTGCAAATACGTATATATACCGCGTTTCCCGCATCACACTGCCGAAGACCTATGCCGTAATGGTGCGCAATTCCGACAACATCCGTTTTGAGAACGTGAAAGTGTTCAGTCAGACCCGGTTGGCCTTCGACAATGCCGTGCTGGACGAGGACAGCAGCGTAGCCGTGCGGCCGCAGTTCTTCACCAACTTCATCGTCAAAAAGGTAATGAAGATTCCGACGGCGTCTGCATTGCCGGCGGTGTTCGACAAGGGCACCACGATCGAGAAGCTAGTGGGCGGATTAAGCAACGCATCGGGCCTGACCACCGACGACGCCGGGCATCTGTTTTTCACGGACGCCGCGATGCGCAAGATCTATCGCTGGAATGAAGTTGACAAGAAAGCCGAGCAGATCGCGACGACCCAGGGCCAGCCGATGGTGATGGGGTTTGTGAAGCCCTCGACGCTGCTGATCGTCGCGTATGAAAGAGCCGTTTCCAGTCTCAATGTGGCGGAAAGTAATTCGACGCCGCAGCCGGTGGCCGAGACTACGGAGAAGTTGCCTGACACAGTGCTGTTGCTTCCGGTTGGGCTGCACAACATGCTGTCGATCCTGAAGGACTTGATTGAGCATCGGGACTATGAGTACCGGCAGGGAAGCAACACTGCCGTGATCCGCGTCGTCGAGAACGCTCACCGCGGCTATTTCTACGCGTCGGGCACACGCACAGCGATCTTCGCCGGCGGGACGTGGCGTCCGATCCTGCAGAGTTCCAACGTCGCGGCGTTCTCACCGGGGGATGAGCACTATGTGACCAGCGAGGATGACGGAAAGACGTATCGGGTGAAGCTGGGCAACGATGAGAAGATGACCACCAGTGTTTTCGTGGAACGAGGCGGCACATCGGTCATAAACGATGCGGCGGGCAACGTATATATTGCCAGCGATCAGGTCTATATTTACAGCCGTGAGGGCAAGCAGATCGGCGTCCTGGTAACCCCCGAGCGTCCCGGCAGCCTCGCCTTCGGCGGCTCGGACAACCGCACGCTGTTCATCGGAGCCCGCAGCTCTCTCTATTCGATTCGCATGGCTACCCCAGGGCGTTGACAATTCAGCGAACTCCGGTTCGGTTCGTTGTTGTGTATTGTCATTCGGGCTGAAGGCTGCAGCTGGCCGAGGGCTTCAAGACGATGGCCGCCGCCGTGGTCGGGGACCCGATAGCCGCCCGGAAGGCCCTCACCGGCGGAATCGAGCCCGTGTGACGTGGGTGCCGTGCGTTGAGAGCAAATTTCAATACGAGCTGGAAGGCAACTCGTTCACGATCCTCAAGCTCACGCCGGAGCGGAGATAACGCCCATCGTGAACCGCAAAGACCTCGTAGATCGCAAAGGCAGTTTTTGAAAGACTTTGCGATCTACGAGGTCTTGGCGGTTCAAAAGGAACAGGCTGATATGAAATACCGCGTTTTAGGGAAGACCGGGTTGCACGTTTCGGTGCTCGGTTATGGTGCGTCGTCATTAGGCGGGGTATTCCGCAATGTGGATGAAGTCGAAGGGATCCGCACCGTACACAGCGCCATCGACCTGGGCATCAACTTTATCGATGTGTCGCCGTATTACGGTTTGACCAAGGCCGAATTCGTGCTCGGCAAGGCGTTAAAAAGCGTACCCCGGGATCGCTACTACCTCGCCACCAAAGTCGGACGTTACGGTGCGGATCATTTCGATTTTTCCGCCCGCCGCGTCACCGCGAGCGTCGACGAGAGCCTGGTCCGCCTCAACGTCGATTATGTGGACGTGATCCAGTGCCACGACATCGAGTTCGGTTCGCTCGATCAGGTTGTCGATGAAACATTGCCGGCCCTCCGTAAGCTGCAGCAGCAGGGCAAGGTCCGATTTGTCGGCATCACCGGACTGCCGCTCCGCATTCACCGGCTTGTGCTCGAGCGGGCGGAGCTCGACACCATACTCTCCTACTGCCACTACAGTTTGAATGATGCTTCATTGGAGGAACTGGTCCCGTATCTCCTGGAAAAACAGGTGGGCATCATCAACGCTTCGCCGCTGAGTATGGGTCTTCTGTCCAATCGAGGGGCACCGGAATGGCATCCTGCATCCGGAGAAATCAGGGCAGCCTGTGCCCGTGCGGCTGAGTTTTGCCGCAAACGTGGAGCCGACATCTCGCGGCTCGCTGTCCAGTTCAGCACCTCCTGCCCGGCTCTGGCAACAACACTGGTCGGCACCGCCGATCCGGAAAATCTAAAAAGAAATGTTCAGTGGCTCGACGAGCCGATGGATCAGGAACTGTACGCACAAGTCTTCGCAATCCTGGAACCTGTCCGTAATCAAACATGGCTCAGCGGTCGACCGGAAAATAACTGAGGCGTCATCATGCGGCTCGACGCACACCAACATTTCTGGCGCTACAATCAGGAAGAGTATCCGTGGATCGGGCGTGGAATGGAGTTGCTCCGGAGGGATTTTCTGCCGGCTGATTTTCTCCCGCTCCTTCAGTCGATCGGGTTTGATGGAAGCATTGCCGTGCAAGCCAGGCAGAGTGTTCAGGAGACGGCCTGGCTTCTGGAACTCGCGGATCAGTATGCCTTCATCCGGGGAGTGGTCGGATGGCTGGATTTGTGCGGTCCGGAGCTCAAACAGCAATTGGAGCGTTTTGCGGAGCATGGTAAATTCTGCGGCGTCCGGCACGTCATTCATGACGAACCGGACGACCTGTTCATGCTGCGCGAGGATTTCAGTCGCGGCATCGGGCTTTTGGCGGAATTCAATTTGGCGTATGACCTGTTGTTGTTTCCCAGGCACCTGCGGCCCGCCGCTGACCTGGTGGCGCGACATTCCCGGCAACGATTCGTACTCGACCACATTGCCAAGCCGCATGTTAAAGACGGCGTCATGGAACCGTGGGTTGAGGATATACGGCGACTAGCGCACTTCTCCAATGTAGCGTGCAAAATCTCCGGGATGGTCACAGAAGCCGATTGGCACAACTGGAAGCCCGATGATTTCACGCCTTATCTTGATGTCGTATTCGAGGCCTTTGGCGCGGATCGAATCATGATCGGGTCGGACTGGCCGGTGTGCACGGTTTCTGCCCCTTTTCATCGGGTGATGTCCATGGCTATGGACTACGTCAGGCGCTTATCGGATCACGAGCAGAAGAGGGTGCTGGGGAAGAACGCACTCACGTTTTACCGGATTTACCCGCAGGAAGAAGGAGTGAATTGATGAAAGCAGCGATACTCTACAACGACCGGGATATTCGCCTGGGAACAGCATCGGATCCGGAACTCAGACCCGACGAGGTACTGGTGGAAACCGGATATGCCGGCATATGTGGCACGGATCTTCACATATTCCGCGGCGAGTTTCACGAACGCGTCAAATACCCCGCGATTACCGGACATGAGTTCGGCGGCATCATACAAGCGGTGGGAAAAGAAGTAAAAAACTTCAAGGCCGGCGACCGCGTAGCCGTGGATCCGATCATCTCATGCCACAGCTGTCCTGCCTGTCTTACGGGCCATCTCAACGCCTGCCGCACCCTCAAGTTGCTTGGAGTGGACCTCGACGGCGGATTCGGACAATACGTGGCCGCGCCGGCCAGCCATGTTTTTCCCATGCCCGAGAATGTCCCCATGACGTTTGCCCCAATGGTGGAAATGTACGGGCTGGGGCATCACGTGCTGCAGCGCGGGCAGGTACAGCCGGGCGAAACGGTCGTCATTCTGGGCGCCGGCAAACTCGGGCTTTCGGTCCTAGACGTGCTTTGCCACAGTGCCGGCGCGGCCCGGACCATCATTACCGACCTGCAACCGTTCCGTCTGGCAACAGCCGCCAAGCTCGGCGCTGATTACGTCATCAACATCGCGGAGGAGGATCCGGTCGAACACGTGATGGAGACCACTCAGGGTATCGGTGTGGATTGCGTGATCGAATGCGTCGGACACTATCACGCGATCGAGGGGCAGGAGGCGCCACTGGCGCAGGCCGTCAAGATGATCCGCACCGCCGGAAGGATCGTCACGGCAGGATTGGGAGAACAGCTTTCCGCGGTGCATTTCAAGACCCTGGTCATCAAGGAGGCACAGATCATTGCCTCACGCGTAACGCTGGGGGAGTTTCCTCGCGCCCTCCGGCTTATGTCCAAGGGTCTGCTGCACCCCGATAAGCTGGTGACCGACCAGATGGCTTTGAAGGATGTTGCAACCGCTTTTGCAAAGGTTGACAGCGAAGATCCAAACACGATCAAAGTCGTGTTGAATGTCCATGAGGCGTAGAAAGGTTCCGAGACGTATCTCGAATAAACAACTTGATTACGTTTACTTCACTGCGTTAAGAGAGGGGCCATGAACCGACGCATCCTGCTTGTCACCGGCGATGCCGGAGAATCGTACGAGACGCTTTACGCCGTGCACCGTTTCCGGGAAGCAGGCGACACTGTAACGGTTGCCGCGCCCGCGCGCCGCCGCCTGCATCTGGTGATGCACGACTTTGAGCCGGGATGGGATACCTACATCGAGCGCCCCGGCTACTGCCTTGACGCAGCACTCGCTTTTTCCGAAGCGCGAGTCGAGGACTTCGACGCCATCCTGCTGATTGGCGGGCGCGCACCCGAGTATCTGCGCCACGACGAGAGGCTGCTGGAGCTGGTCCGCGCTTTCGAGGTGTCGAAAAAATGGGTTTTCGCGATCTGCCACGGCATTCAGATCCTGGTCGCGGCGGGATTGGTCAAGGACCGCTGCGTTACCTGCTATGAAAATGTGCGCTTCGAGGTGGTGCAGGCCGGCGGAACCTGGGACCGTCACGAGGCCGTGCGTGACGGGCGCATTATTACGGCCCAGACCTGGCAATCGCATCCGGATTTCTACCGTCTCGTCTTCGCCGCGCTTGAGGGATAAATGGAGCTCACTATCGCCCACACCGTAGCCGACCTTTTCCACAACGGGCAGCTTTTGTGCAGGATCTTTCATTCGCATTCGCTCCTTATCCCTTTGCCGCCATCAAGGTCTTGACCTCTCCGTTCACGCGGAGCTGGACGGAACGCGGTATTCTTTGTTCTCAAGTTGCCGCATCTTCTGAAGCAACCGGCGCATTTCCGGCAGTGCCTTTACAGCTCCATCGTGTGCATACGAATGCGGCCGGCCAGTCCAGACAGTGTGCTCATTGAATTGAACACGTTCGGTCGGCACACCGCCAAACACCATAGCTCCGAGGAAGCCGTTGCCGACCGGCAGCGCTTCCTCCCATATTGCGGCCGGCTCGCGATACCAGAGACTGAGAGTCGATTGAGGCGCATCCGCTTTGCCAGTCATCCGGAATTCTACGGCCCGGGCCGACGGCAAAAGCGCGTCGCCCGACTTGCCCGAGTCCAGCTCCAGCCCGGCGAGGCGCGACGCTCCTGTATCGGCCACCCATCCACGATCCGGATTCGTTCCGGCTGCCATGCCGGCGAGGAGGCAAATCAGCGCTGCCAATTTGATTTTTATATTTGTCCCCCGCAATAGAATTCTTTGCGTCGAGTATAACGCAGGAATGGAATAACCGGCTAAAGCTTGATGTCGAACTGCTCACGCAGTTCTCGCACACCCTTGGGCGTGGCGAAGTATTGATTGCCCTGCAGGACCAGCCAACCTCGCTTGACGCACCATGCGAGAAATCCGCCGCCGACGGCAAGCCGATTGATACTCTTGGTCCCTTTCAGCCGCTCTTCGTCGGGGGTTTGATGGGTGCGGTGCCATTCCTCGTCCTGCCCCTTGTTCACCCCCAGCTTTTTCATGAGGGCGTCGTGCTGCTTGGGAGTAAGTGTCGGGTGCTTTGCATGCCAACGTTCGTGTTCTTCTGTGGTCATGGTCATCCCCATGTGGCGAATTCTCTTGCTCATTCCTCAATCCTCCCTTCTTTATGCAGCATCCTAAGGAAGCTGGCGCCATCAAGTCAATCCGAACAGGATCAGTTTCTGCTATGAGGGGTCATGTTTTTTTGTGGGCGGCAAACTGTAGGGGAGACGCCAGGCAAAGCCCGACACTCTTCCGGCCACGGATTCGCGACCAGGATGCGTTTTGGGCGCGTGCCGGCAAGGCTGCCGACCGTCGGCGTTGCTGAAGGGCAGGCTCGGGCATCGGGGAATGCTCACCTATTTCCTGCTTGGCATCCACTTCTGGGATGCTGCACCGTCGTATGGAAATAGGTGAGCGTCCACCATTTCCTCGAATCAGATCGCTTTGGGCATCGACGTCCAGCCGCCCTTCTTAGCGCTGCTCTTGACGCAGGTCTCGATGAAGGCAATGCCCATCCAGCCGTCCTCGACGTTGGCGTATTTGATCCCATCGCACTTGAAGGATTTGCCTGCTTTCCATAACCGCACGTCGGCCTCGAAGCCACGATGCAGCCGGGCGAAGGCATCGTGGAATGCCTCGGGGTGGCCCGAAGGGATCGTCGGCTCGGCCATCAGGTCAGCGGGGACATCCTTGGGCAGGAATCCGTCGCCCGGGGTGACGGCGCCGCGCCAATAGACACGATCGGGCTGGCCCGGCAGCATGATGGTAACTGACTCGGATTCTTCCTGGCGCCAGACGAGCGTTCCCTTGGTGCCGGCGACTTCGATGCCAAGGTCGTTCTTGTGGCCGATGCAAATCTGCGAGGCGCGGACAAGCGCTTTGCCGCCGTTGCTCAGCGTGCAGTACACCGTGAAATGGTCGTCGAGGCGGCGGCCCTGGACGAAGGTCTCAAGCCGGGCGCTGACCTTAGCAACGTCGAGTCCTGTGACGTAGCGAAGCTGCATGAGTGCATGCGTGCCGATGTCGCCGCCGCAGCCCGAACCGCCGGCGCGCTTCGGATCCACGCGCCAGGAAGCCTGCTGCTGGCCCATGTCTTCGAGCTTGGTGGCGAGCCAGCCCTGAATGTAATAACTGTCCACCCAGCGCACGTCGCCGATCAATCCGCTGCGCACAATGTGACGGCTGAGCCGACTGGTCCAGTGGCCGACATAGGTATGGGCGACCCCGAAAGGAATGTTGAGCTTGCGAGAGGTCTTCACAAGATCGGCGGCTTCCTTCAGGTTCAGGCACAGTGGCTTCTCGCAGAACACCGCGATGCCTGCCTTCATTGCCTTCATCGCCGGATCGTAGTGCACGTTGTTCGGGGTAACGATCAGGATGTAGTCCAGCTTTTGGTCGTCGGGCAGTTTGGCGTTGGCGGCAATCATCTCGTCGTAGGAGCCGTAACCCTTGATCGGGTAGGGCCAGTTGGCGGCTTCTTCGAGCGCGACCTTTGGATCGGGAAACAGCGCGCCGGCAACCACGCGGCGCGTGCCGTCAAAATGGATGGCTCTTTGATGCGGGTGGACAATGAAGGCGCCCTTGCCGCCGCCAACCAGACCGACATTGAGAGGCATTTGAGACATGGTTGATTCTCCTGTTGCATGATTTGTGCCGTTATCCGCTGCAATTCATGTTGAATCTGTTTCGGATTTCGAAGGATTGGAAGAAGTGGCTGCCATTTCGCATGGCTGCATCCTTCGGGGGCCCCTTCCTCCCAAAAACGATATGCAAACCTCGGGATCGAACTCTCCGCCACCGCTGGATTCTACACTGAGAGCGCCTCACTGAATACGGCTTTTGGGCACTGATCCGGGCGACCCTTTCAAAAGGCTGTGCGAACCGCCAATCGAGGCGGAGCTATGCCAATATGCCGCATCCATATCAGCCGTTTTGGCATACAATGCAAACGAGTCAAAGTCCTACGTCATACAAGGTAACTGGTAGCCCAAGCCTGGCCTGCGAGGGGCAGATTCCCAAGAGGCAACTTATCCGGACTATCCCTCACTCGGACCACCTGGCCGGCGCCCAGCAGCTGCGAACTGTGCGACGCGAAAAGTGGCTGTCTGCGCTGTTGAAGTGCTCGCTCGTGTCATTGGAGCAGTAATCCTGTTCGAGGACTATCGCCATGCGACGCTTTCAAACTCTTCTGGCGCTTGCAAGTCTGATCACGCTGGCCGTGGGTGATAACACCGCCGCACCGCCGCGTTCTTCCGGGGCCACTGCTGCTGCAGCCCGGAGTTGGGCCGCCGACAACGGAAGCGAAAAATGGTGCCTGTCCCGATTTTGCTTTGATCTATCCCCTTCACGGCGTTTTCAAGTTCCAGCGCGCCTTGTCGCTCTCGGGGTCGAACTTGGTCAGGGTCGGCGTGCTGCCGCCGACCGCGGTCAGGGCCAGGGATTCCTTGGAATTGGGCACAGCCTTGGGCATGATGCGGTAAGTGCCATCGGTCAGCTGGTCGATGCGCCACAGTTGTTCGGGATTGCCAGTAAAGCTGGGAACCGCCACAACCTCGGCGCCTGAGGTGGCAGCCAGCGTACGATCCGTGCCGGCGATCGTGATCTTGAAATAGGGCGAGCCGGGATAACCGCCGACACCGGCGACGGGCGTGATCGTCCACTTCTGATGGGGACGGAACATGTAGTCGCCGATGCGAATCTCTATGTTGCCGGCCGGCCAGTTCCCTGACACCTGGGCGAGCTCCTGGGCCGCAACTGGAATCACGGGGCCGGCAGGGGCGCCGAAACCACCGCGTCCGCCGCGGTCCATCCGCACGAAATCCACAGCCAGTTCCAGCGCATAGCCGCTGCGTTCGGACTGGATCTCATAGGTTCCTTCCTTGAAGTTGTCGCCGGCAACAGGCCACCCGTCTTTCCAAAGCAACGGGCGAATGTCCAGCACGCTACGGCCGCTGCGGTCCAGGTCGGCCTCGTAATGGCAGGAGAATTTCTGCACGCCGTCGCCCAGGTCCAGCAGACCGAAATGGCCCGTCCCGACGAAACGACCGCTGGCCCCCACAAGGAACTTGCCGCCGCCTTTGAGCATGTCCATGCCTATGTTGTCAAGGAAGGGGCCCGTCACTTTCTTGGAGCGGCCCACGCGGATATTGTAGGTGGAGTTGGCGCCGTCGCAGCATGTGCCGTGAGTGCCCAATAGGTAGTACCAGCCGTCACGATACATCATGGCAGTGGCTTCGCAGTCGATGGCTATGTTAAGGGGCCTATTTTTGGGCATGCGCAGACCCGTTTTGGGATCGAGCTCGACGAGGCGGATGTAGCCGAAGTAGGTCCCGTAGGTGAGCCACAATCGGCCATCGGTGGGATCGAGGAGGAACGCCGGATCGATGGCATCGCAGTCCTCTATGCCGTCAGACGAGGCGACGATGGTGTCGTCTTTGAATCCGAAGTCGGGGGATTTGGGGTCGAGCGTCTTGGTCCACATGATGTGGACACCGCTGGCATGTCCACCTGCCAATCCGCCTCCTCCCCTGGCATAGGTCACGAAGAAGCGATCCCCGATGTGGATGATGTCGGGGGCCACTCCGCCGCCGGGACGCACGGCCCCGCTGTGCCAGGTCCAGCCGTCGTCGGAGATCAAGCCTCCGCCGCCGGTGCCGAAGGTGTAGAACTTGCCATCGCACTGCATGATGGTCGAGGGATCGTGGATATAGGGTTCGCCGTCCAGCGCCGGTGCCGGACGAGACTGAAAAGAAAACAGAGTGGGAACCGCTGCTCCCAAAAGAACCGCTGCGGCCAGAATATGGGGTTTCATAAAGGCTCCGAGCACAAGACGATATAGACCGAAATAGCACGACTCATTCTTTTCCAGCGTTTTCAAGGCTTAGGGTAAGATCCTTGATCGGTTTGCCGCTCTCGTCGACAAAGCGGACGCAGAAATCACTTAAGCCGGGGCCGTTGATGACGGCGCCGCGCATGACGTTCCGGCCCTTGTTGAGCGTGAGACGTTTGGAGACGCAGTCATCCATGACCATGCGCCGGTCGCCGGAGAGGATGACGGCTTCCCTGCCGTTGAGCCACCACATGGACGCCGAATTTGAGCCAACCGCCATGCGAGCGTTTATAGTCTCGCGCGGGCTGTTGACGATGGTAACGGCCCAGAAGATCACGCCGTACGTCGGTTTGTTCAGGCCATAGGCGAAGCGAAAAAGCTTGACGTTCCAATTGGCGGAATCCAGAGCATGCCATGCGAGTTCCTGGTCGCCGACCTTCACCTTGTCGCCGTGGCGCGGAATGACAGTGAACTGGTCGGGGAAGTACTCGGTATTGAAGGCGTTCCGGACGTAGCTGTCGGTAAATACGGTGTTGGTGCGGTTCGGCTTGTTGATCGGCTCGAGAAGCAGCCAGCGCTGTAGGAAGCCGTCGGGATCCGGCGCCTTGGCGCCCGGCGTTGCCGGCGTGAAGTAGGGCGCGATGCTGCGAGGAGCACTGCCGGTCGTTTGGCCGCGAGCATCGCTGCCAATCGCGGCAGAGCAGCCTTGAAACGCCGATAAAACCAGGAGGCCAAATACTAATATCACGATGTTGCGGAACGTAATCATGGGAGGCCCTTCAATAGGATTTCTGATTTTTGTGCGCGAAACAACACCGAATTTTTGCCGCGACCAAGGTGAGCGATTCGTGCCGCATTGTCAAGTGTCTTGATCAACCTGTCCACACCAAATAAGGGTTACTTCGTACCACCCACACTCAAGGTGAATCCTTTTAGCGGCTTGTCCTCCTTGTCGAGGAACCGCGCACAAAAGTCGCTGGCGCCGCTGCCATTGACGACGGCGCAGCGCACGACGTTCGGCCCCTTTTTGAGCGTGAGGCGTTTTGAGACGCCGTCGTCGATGACGGTCTGCCGGTCGCCGTAGATGCCGGTGACTTCCTTGCCGTTGACCCACCACACCGAGGCGGCATTGGAGCCGATGGCCAGGCGCACGCCGGGCAGATCTTGCGGGCAGTTAACGATGGTGACGGCCCAAAACAGGGCGTTGTCGCTCGTCTTGCCGAAAGCCTTGGCGAAGTAATAGAGATTGAGATTGTAATCGTTGGTATCGATGGCATGCCAGACGAGTTCCTTGCCGCCGACCGTCACCTTGTCGCCGTCGTGCGGAATGACGGTGAACTGGTCGGGAAAATACTCAGTCTTGACAGCCGCCCGAACGACGCTTTCCGTCTGTCCATTGACGGGGATGGGTTCGAGGATAAGCCATCGCTGCATGAATCCGTTGGCATCAGGGACCCTAGCGGCGGAAGCAGGACGCGCCAGGAAGGGCGCGAGGCTGGGAGTTGTCTGGCTCTGTCCAACAGCCATGGCCAGGAACGTTGAGCCGGCCAGGACAACGAGTGCCGGCATACACATGTTGCGTAGCGTAATCATAGGAAGCCCTCTGCTGGATTTCGATTTCTGAATAATGGTTTCCGATCGTCGATTGGCTTTCAGGGTGTCTTGAATAGCCAGCGTTGCTTGTCGCTCTTAGGGTCGAACTTGGCCAGCGTAGCAAAACTGCTGCCGATAGCCGAAAGGGCCAGCGATTCCTTGCCGGCAGAGGCGGATTTGGGCATGACGCGCCAGGTGCCGTCGGTGAGTTGGTCGAGACGCCAGAGCTGTTGGTTCCCGCCGGTAAAGGCTGGGAGGGCGACCAGTTCGCCATCCTCTCCCACGGCCAGCGTGCGGTCGGTGCCGGCGATGGTGATCTTGAAATACGGCGAGCCGAGGTAGCCGCCGGCATTCGCGACGGGTGTAATGGTCCATTTCTGCTGGGCCTGGCACATGTAGTTGGACATGCGGATGTCGATGTTGCCGGCAGGCCAGTTCTTCGAGACCTCGGCGACATCCTGCGGCGGAATCGGGCTGCCCGTACCTCCGAACATTCCTCGTCCGGCGCCAGCGCCGGCTGCTCCAGTTGCACCGCCCTGTGCGCCTCGTCCACCGGCTGCGCCAGCTTGACCGGTGTCACCAGTTGCACCACGGCCACCGGCTGCGACGGCTTGACCGGCTTCACCGGTTACGCCTTGCCCACCTCGTCCACCGCCGGGTGCGCCGGCTCCGCTTCCCCCCGGCCCGCCTCCCCTGCCGGCGCGCCGGCCGCCGACCGGCATTCCCTCCACAGCGAGTTCGATCGCCGTGCCGGTGCGCACGGATTCGATTTCATACGTGCCTTCCTTCATGTTTTCGCCGGCGATGGGCCAGCCGTCTCTCCACAGCAGCGGGCGGATGTCGAGCACGCTGGCGCCGCCCCTGTCCAGGTCGGCTTCCTGGTGCATGGAAAACTTCTGCACGCCCTCGCCCAGGTCGATCAGGCCGAAGTGGCCGGGGCCAATGAAGCGACCGCCGGAGCCGATGACGAGCTTACCGCCGCCCTGGAGCATATCAAGGCCAGTGTGATCGAGAAAGGGTCCCGTCGCTTTCCTGGAGCGGCCGACACGGATGTTGTAGCCGGAGTCGGCGCCGCGACAGCAGCTGCCATGCGTGGCCAGCAGGTAATACCAGCCGTCGCGATAAATCATGTCCGACGCTTCGCAGTTGATCGCGATGTTCACGGGCTTGTCGTTCGGGTCGACACGTTTGCCGGTTTTGGGATCGAGTTGGACGACACGGATATAGCCGAAATAGGAACCATAAGTGAGCCACAGTCTCCCGTCGGGATCCAGAAGGAGTCCCGGATCGATGGGATTCATGAAGTCGTCCGGCCCTTCCTTCCCGACGATAGGCCCACCGATCTCCCATTTATAATCGGGAGAATTCGGATCGAGGCTTTTGCTCCATATCATGGTGACGCCGGAAATATACATGTAGTAGCGGTCGCCGATGTGGATGACGTCGGGGGCTGCTCCGGTGCGCGCAGGTACGACGCCGCGACGCCAAGTCCAGCCATCGTCGGAGACCAGCGTGCCGCCGCCGGTGCCATAAGTGTAGAACTTGCCGTCGCACTGCATGATGGTGGATGGATCGTGAATCTGGACAACACCGTCCAGCGCGAACGGGGCTGCTGCCCAAACAGCAATAAACGCCATTAAAAGCATGATAAGCCTTGCATCGAGGGACGACCGGGTACGGCGGTTTGGTTTCATGGTATGTCCTTCTAGTTGCTCGTGTGTTGGTCGCTTCATACACTCCTCTCAAATTGGAATTCGAAAGACTCATGACGGGCGCAAACCAATTCATCGTGCATATGGTTGGAGCGCGACAAGGTATTTTTCCAGGAGCGTCCTGAGAGCCTGGCGATCTTCTTTCCCGCGGCGAAGCATCCCGACCTGGCGGGTAGGTAATTCACGCAGCGGCACGAGTTGCGCAGACTCAAGAAGATTGGCGGCCACTTCTGCGATCTCAAGGCCCGAGTTCCAGTCGCCGTTCGAGTCGGCCAGCCATTTGCGGGCTTCCTGGATCTCGCGGGTGACCCAGCCTTCACGGTCGGGTTGTTCGAGCACGACATCCGGGCCGCGGTTGCGGAAGATGCCCATGACGGCCATGGGGATAGAGGGATCGCGGACGGTGCCATCGGGATAGAAGATGCCGTGGACATTACCCCAGCCACGGCCCGTGCTGTCCTGTACGATCATGAGCTCCCAAAGGTAATAACCGACGTGGGCGTTCATGTGTTCCTGGATGGTCACGTCATAGGGATTGGCCCGAGCCACGCAGCCCATTTCATCATCCATGACCTGCTTGCGCGCCGCCGCGGCGGCTTTCTTGGCGCGTTCGATATCGGCCCGCACGGCGCTTCGGGTTTGCAGATAGTTGTGGAAGACCAGCACATCGACATCATCAACGTATTGTTCCATCGTGGATTCAAAGGCAAATCCGATCGTGACGGGCGTTTGGCCATCGAGCTTGCGGAATAAACCCGCCATGTACCGCGCGAACGCGATCCGGCTGGCGACGCGGCTGGCTGGTGTGGGTGGGTAATCCGGCTCATTGGATACATCCCAAAACGCCAGGCCCGGCTCTTTTCCAAGGGTGTCCACAAGAAACTTGGCCCATTCCTCCGCCCCGGGGCGGCCTTCGCCCTGCATCTGCGTGTTGTATCCGACGACCGGCATCACGCCCATGCCGCGCTGGTCAGCGGCGCGCGCGAGGTGCAGGAGATTCTGCCGAAACTGGTTGGGATTGTTCTGATAGGCCTGGTAAGTGATGAAACAGCGAATCTGGTTGATACCCAGGTGCTGAGCGTAGTTGAGGTCACGCTCGGTGATAGCAGGTGAATAGTTGTTCCACATGCCAGGGTGGCCGCCGTATTCGGCATAACAGTAGTTGGCGCCGCGGATGGTCGAGGTATCGACTGGGGTACGGGAGTTGGCCCGGCGGACAATGGGGAAAGGCTTGGTGGCAGGATTGCCCCCCGGCGCGGATTGTGCTCCGGCGGCCGCGGAGGTCCCGGCAAGTGAGGAGTAACCGGCTGACGTTGCGAGGAGGGAAACCGCCGTCAAGAGGCCTGCGGCGAAACCACGGAAAGGAATATGGAACATGGTTGCCTCCGAAAGTAACTCAGGATTCATATGTGCTGCCGTGCTTCGATCTTTTTAGTTCGCTTGCTCAAGCCGCTGGCCTAATGCCTGATGGATAGCATCTTGAACAGGAGGGGGTCGTACTCCTCCAGGCCCGTGATTCCATAGAGGTGGTTCGCGGAAATCCACGGCAGCCAGAACCGGTGGCCCCCTACGCCGCGCCCGGCCCCTCCCGGCCCCATGCGCCAGCCCTCCTGCTGCCACCCAATTCCTTTCAGGTCGTACTGGCGTCCCGGAAGAGCGACCATCGACTTTGTGTCGTGCAACAGAACGCGCGCTACATCCAGGTAATGCGGATCCTTCGTGAGGTTGTACAGCTTCGCATACGAGGGCACAGCCCAATCCAGGTATTCATCGACACTGCCGGCGACCGCTGCCGTTATGCCCTGGAATCCCAGGGCCGGCACACCTTTTTTCCAATGGAGTTGCGCGTCGTCCGCATCCAAAGGCATCGGCACGTTCCAGATCCAGATCCAGCTTTCGGCGAAGTCCGCGGCAGCCTTGGCGCGTTCCAGCCACTTGGGTTCATTGGTCGAGTCGTAAAGACTCAGATAAGCTTCCATGCTGAGCATTCCGGCTTCTTTGTCCGTGATGTTCGGGTTGTCGATCGCGCCTCCGATGAAGACTCCTCGGGTCCCCCAGTTTGCCCAGACGTATTCGGCCGCTCGAATTGCCGCCTGCTTGTACTTGGGATCGCCCGTCTCTTCGGTCATAATGACGAGCAGCGGCACGGGATTGTAGCTCGTCGTTCCCGAGGGCTCTTCAACCTCGTTGCTTCCGCGTTTCCATCGCCTCGGGAACGATCCATCCGGCCGCTGCTGCGGGATCAGCCAGTCCACGTAGGTCTTCACCCAGTTGAACCATTCCGGATGCTGGCGGCCGAGCGAGCGCTCGCGCCGGTATGCCCGCATCAGCACGCGCATGTCTTCGGTGGCGTTTCGCAGCCAGGGGGCGAGCCAGTTGTTATCCGATTGCTTCACGGTGGAATCCCATGGCTTTCCGGTGGCAAGGTCGTAACCGGTCCCCTGAAGCGGAACTGTCGGAAGAGCCTTGATCAGGGACGAGATGATCGCCAGGCCGGTCCGGCGCATTTTCTGCCCACGTTCGGTTTTGTCGCGATCGCCTTCTCGCAACAGTTGGTCCGCGCATTCGATGTTCTTGCCCACAAAGCCCATCGCCACCATGGTCCAATTCCATTGAAGCTGGTCTGATATGGTGTTGAGGACGAAAGGAATGGCGGTCCGCCCGTCGATGGTTGCCGCTTGGGCTAACATGTGGTCTATCAAGACCCGGCGCATCTGCTCGACGTCAATGTACGTGACGGGAGGGTTCAGAGTGTTCCACGCCCATCGCCACGCATTGCGCGTCACGTCCCGGAACGACTCGCTCTGCCCGAAACGAAAGCTCACCTGGTAGGTGTGGGCCACCCCCTGAGCGATCGGGTGATAGCGTCGAATCCACCTGAGTCCCGCCGGCCCCCCGCGGCCGCCCGCGTAACTGCTCGTCGTGCCGGGAAACCAGAAGCCGAACTCGATGGGGCTGTCGTCCGCCTGCCAGACCCCGAGCGCGCCGAACTGCAGCCGTGCGTCGGTCAGCACCGGCTTGGTAAGCCTTGTCTCCTCTACGGTCGTGTCGCCGCGCGGCGAAGGATTCAGGACAGCCACCGAAGCGCCATTGTTAAAGGAGAGTGCGAACAAAGGCGCGGGGAGAATATCCTCCCGCATTTGGAAGCGGCGGGCCGCGTAGTTCTGCGTGCCGCCGGGCGAACGGTCGCCGTCATAGGTGGAATCTCCGTAGAGAGCTCCCGGGGCCAGGTAGTTCACGTCGGACCAGCCTACGGATGGGTCGACCGTGAACACGACGGACGAGTAGAAGCCGCCCGGCGCATTTCCGACTACTTCCACCTGCCTGCGCACCGAAAGAACTGCTCCGCTCAGACTCCAGCGGTCCGTCACGTGGAAGACGACGTTTTCGCCATACGCAATTTCCGCCCGGGCATTTATGCCGTCTGCCGACTTTTGGACTGTCTTGTATCCGGCGGCAAGCTGACGGATGTCCTCTTCCGTGCGAAAGACCTCAAACCCGGCGGGTTTCGGCTGCAGGATGCGCGGAGCTGCCGCTCCCGCGATTTCGATGCCCCACTCGCCGGTCGTGGCGCGAGTAAACGAGACCGTTGCACCTGTTTGCAGGCGTCCAAGGTCCACTCGAGCGCCTTGTTGCGCGGATAACGCCGATTCTGCCAGGCACAATCCAACTAGTACGCACTTGCGAAACAACGGTTTCACCCTTCCCTTGCTCTTGTTCCTTCCCGGATCGTTTTCCGGAGCGTCAATCCCGGTTTGAGAACCCCGGTGCGGCGCATAAACCGTCTAGAAAACCGGAATTCCCTGAATGGTCATGTCCTTCAGTTTAAACTCCAACAAGACATGCTCGCTCGGAAATACCCCGATGGCAGGGCTGTAAAAATCCAAAGAAAGGCCTTTGTCCGTGGCGCTAATCAACGGGCGTCCGTCGACTGTGCGGGGGAACACGAGCGCGAAATAGCCAGTAAGACCCACGTTGCGCACTTGGATTGGAGGATGCTTGCCGGTTGACGTGATGAGGAATGTGTCTTGCGGCCAAAGTGCGCTTGGACGGTTTTGCCAATACGCAGCCAGGGATTGTTCATAGGCGGGGGCGGTGGTTGAGTATTCGACCCGTATTTCGATACGGTCTGAAAACGTATCTTTCAAGAGAGAAGTCGCATTTGACTCAGTCTCCTGGCGCTGCGGTGCGTCGAGATTCTTATATTGCTTGCTTAACCGAGCTTTCTGTACGGCGGCCTGCCGAATCGGCGTTGCGGACCAGATTTGTGCCGCATAGGTGATTTGCGGAGTCTCTTCACGGCCTGGTACGGCTGCAGCTTGCGCCGACGATTGGATGTACACGCGGGTAAAGGTCATGCTTCGGGTCCACGGCGAATCCTGAAGCAAGCGCAGGCACTCTTTAAGCGACCATTGGTCGAAATTCTTTTTGACCCAAAAATCCTGAGCTGCAATCCAGGAAGGATGAAGAACCAGCAGAAGAATGATTGTCCAGCGTCGTAGCATGGAGCGCTCCCTATCAAGGAAGACACGTTTGTTCAATTCAGTGTGAATTCAATATACTTCCTCTTATCCCGGAATGGAATCCTTTACGCAAGCTCGACCGGGAGTGTCCCTGCAATCGCCGCCACTGCACGCGCCATGCCAAAATGCCGCATGATCTCAGCCGTTTTGGCATACAATGCAAACGCGTCAGAGTCGACATTTGGTGGTCGGCACTTCGCATTTCTTATAAGATCAAAAGCGAGAAGACAGAGAGGCCAAAGCCGGGTCTGCGAAGGACGGCTGATCAAGGGGCAGCCTATTCGGACGATCCTTCGCTTCGAACACTGAGCCGACCACCAGCAGCCGCGAAGTGCGCGACGCGAGAAACGGGTGTCGGTGCTGTTGAAGCGCGAGCCCGTGTCATGGAGGTAGTAATCCTGTTTGTGGAGTATTGCCATGCGATGCTTTCGATTTCTTCTGGTGTTTGTAGGCATGGTCGCGCTGGCCGTAGGTCTCAACACCGCTGCACCGCCGCACTCTCCCGCAGCTTCCGCTGCCGCGCCGCGGAGTTGGGCCGCCGACAACGGCAATGGCACCTATTCCAATCCCCTGTTCTATGAGGAATTCGAGGATCCCGATGTCATCCGCGTCGGTGAGGATTACTATCTCGCCGGCACCACCATGCATATGAATCCCGCTCTTATCGTCCTGCACTCGAAAGACCTCGTGAACTGGGAACTCGCAAGCTACTGCATGGATCGCCTCGACTTCGGTCCCGCCTTCCGCCTCGAAGGCGGGACCGTATACGGGAGGGGCATCTGGGCGCCATGCATCCGCTACCACGACGGCATGTTCTACGTTTTTTCCAACGTCAATGGTGTCGGCTGCCAGGTTTACCGCTCCAAGTCCCCCAACGGTCCCTGGGTACGGAACCAACTCCCCGGCATGCATGACTTGTCCGTTCTCTTCGACGACGACGGCAAAATCTACGCTATCTACGGCGCTAGCCGCCCGACAATTGTCGAACTCAACAAGGACATCACGGAGGTCGTCGCCAATACCAACCGCCAGATGAACGCCCAGGGCATGGGCGAAGGACATCATCTTTACAGGATTAACGGCAAATACTTCGACGTGTCCGCCATCCCCGGCGCCCATACCGACCAGGTCGTCGCGCGCGCCGATTCGATCGACGGCCCCTGGCAGGTCGAACGCATGGTCCAGAACGAGTCCCTGGGCGTCCCCACGCAAAACGGCGTCCGCGGCGGCCGCGGGGCAAATCCGACCTTCACCATCACGACGAGCGATCCCAACGTCGGCGGCGGGCTCACGCTACATCAGGGCGGCATCGTCGATACTCCTTCGGGCGAATGGTGGAGCATCATCATGCAGGACCACGGCAGCATCGGCCGCATGGTCGCGCTGGTTCCGATCACCTGGGACAGCAACTTCCCGATCATCGGCCTGCCGGGCAATCTCCGCAAGGCACCCAATACCTGGATCAAGCCCAACACCGGCCGTACCCAGGATCGCAAGCCCTTGTTCGTGCGCAGCGACAATTTCGAATCGCCGAATCTCAACCCCGTCTGGCAATGGAACCACGTCCCCGACGACACCAGGTGGTCCCTCTCGGAAAAGCCAGGTGTTCTTCGCCTCCATTCTCTTCCCGCCGCCGACTTTTGGATGGCTCGCAACAGCCTGACCCAAAGGCCCCCCGGACCCGAATCCATTGCGACGGTCGGACTCGACGCCTCGGGCCTGGCGGCGGGAGACACCGCCGGCCTGGCGCTGCTGAATGCGCCCTACGCCTGGATCGGCCTCGTCAAATCCACTGAGGGCGTGATCTTCCGGACTGTCGACCAGACGAATCGCAAGACCACCGAAGCGCCTACGAAATCCACCCTCGTCTGGCTCCGTGTCGCGTGCGACTTCGACACCGAAAAAGCCGTTTTCAGTTGGAGCGCCAACGGCAAGGACTTCGCTCCGCTGGGCGACACTTTCACAATGGCATATCAGCTCACGACGTTTCAGGGCGTTCGGTTTTCGCTGTTCAACTTCAACACGTCGGGCCAGCCCGGCGGCTTTGCCGACTTCGACAACTTTAAGGTTGATGAGCCGCGAGCGTGGGGCATGGAACGTACGATTCCAATGGGCAAGACCATCACGCTGGCCAGCGGCGCTGACGGAAGCTTCCTGGCCGCCGATAATCAGAACATGTCGCTCGTCAATGTAGCAGCCGACGCACCGGGTGCGGCCGCCCGGAATATTCGATTCAAGGTCGTCGATTTGGGAAAAGGCCGCGCGGCACTGAAGGCCGGCAATGGCCGATTTGTCTCCGCCGCCGGCGAAAGCGTCGTATTGAAGGATCTCGCCGGAAAAGCACCTGGCGATGCGGAATCCTTCCAATGGATCAACCTGATGCGCGGCGACACTATGCTCATGTCCCTCACTAATCATCGCTACCTGGCCACCAAACCCAACAATCCCGGGCCGGTCACGGTTTCCGCCACCGGCCCGCGGCCGGACCGCAAGGACGGCGCGTGCTTCAAATGGAAGGAAGCTAAATAAAGCTATGACATATCCCTATCTGGAACCCGACCGACCCGTTGCTGAGCGCGTGAAGGATCTGCTCTCACGCATGACATTCGAAGAAAAGACGGCGCAGATGCATGCGCTCTGGTTGATCCTGTCCGAAGACGGCAGGCACCGGCCGCGCCAGGACGACTTCACGGGGGGGACGGACCCGGAAGCCGTGAAGAGAACGCTGGGCCACGGCCTGGGGCAGATTACCCGCCCGCTGGGCACTCACGGAGTCGATGTGCGCCGAGGCGTTCGCGCACTCAACTCTCTGCAAAAGTTCCTGCGGGAGGAAACCCGACTCGGCATCCCGGCACTTGCGCACGAGGAATGCCTGGTGGGACTGATGGCGCGCGGCGCGACGCTGTTTCCGTCGGCCCTTGCCTACAGTGCCACCTGGAATCCGGGCCTGATCGAGCGCACGGCGCAGGCGATCGGGCGTGAGGCCCGCAGCGTCGGCTGCCACCAGGGTCTCGCGCCGGTGTTCGACGTGTCGCGCGACGTCCGCTGGGGCCGCACCGAGGAAACGATGGGCGAGGACCCTTACCTGGTGGGCGTGTTGGGCACGCACTTCGTGCGCGGGCTGCAGGGCGAGAAGCGCGATCTGCTGGCCACGCTGAAGCACTACGCCGGCCATTCCTTCAGTGAGGGCGCGCGCAACCACGGACCCGTCCATCTGGGCTGGCGGGAGCTGAACGATGTTTTCCTGCTCCCGTTCGAGATGGCCGTAAAGCTGGCGCACGCCGGAGCGGTGATGCCGGCCTACCACGACCTTGACAACGAGCCCTGCCACGCCTCCCGCCACCTGTTGAGCGAGGTGCTGCGGGGCGAGTGGGGCTTCGATGGGCTGATCGTGGCCGATTACATCGGAGTGAGCCTTTTGTATCAGCACCACAACATCGCCAAGGATCCAGCCGAGGCGGCCGCGATTGCCTTTAGCGCGGGGCTGGACATCGAGCTGCCCGCGGACGACTGCGCCTCCCACCTGGGCGAAGCTGTGGGGCGAGGCCTGATCTCGATGGAAACGATCGACGAGATCGTGAGGCGCATTCTGACCGAAAAGATGCGCATGGGGCTGTTCGAGAAGCCATACGTGGACGAGAGTGCGATCGCGCTGCAAACGCCGGATGCCGTCGAACTTGCCCGCGAGGTGGCGCGGCAATCCGTCGTTATCCTGGAAAACCGGGGCGTGTTGCCACTGGATTTGCAGGGGAGCCAGCGCATTGCCGTGATCGGCCCCACCGCGAACGATCCGCTCGCGCTGCTCTGTGGATATAGCTTCCCGGCTCACCTGATCCTGACCGAGGCAGGTGAGTCCGCCAGCCAGGTTGTGACCCCCAAGGCCGCGCTGGAGGAGGCCTTCGGAGCTGAGAGGATTAGCTACGCAAAGGGCTGCCACATCATCGAAGAGCGCAAGTACGGCTCGCCGGTATTCCCGGGTGACGTTGAGAAGAGCACCACGCTCATGCAAACCTCGCAGGTTTCCCGACGTGTGGATCTCATCCCGCCCGCAGTGGAGTGCGCCAAGGCAGCGGACGTCGCTGTGGTGTGTGTCGGAGATTTATCGGGTCTCTTCAATACCGGCACGGTTGGCGAGGGATCAGACGCCGATTCGCTCGACCTGCCGGGCGTCCAGCAGCAGCTGCTCGATGCTGTGGTCGCCACTGGGAAGCCGGTCGTCGTTGTGCTGACAAGCGGCCGCCCATACAACCTGGGAGGGCTGGAGGACAAGGTCGCGGCGTTTGTGATGGCCTTTGCGGGCGGCCAGGAAGGCGGAACCGCCCTCGTCGATGTATTGACTGGAAAGGTTGAGCCGTCCGGCCGGCTTACCGTTTCGGTGCCGAAAAACGTCGGCGCACTCCCATACTACTACAATCACAAAATGAAGAGCGCAGGCACGCCTATCGCGCTGCACTTTGGCAGCCGCTACCCCTTTGGGCACGGCCTTGCCTATACGCAGTTCGAGTTTGCCGACCTGATGTTGGACGCGAACGAGGTGGATGCACACTCCGGCGAGATCCGGCTGCGGTTCACCGTCCGCAACATCGGGTCCCGCGCCGGGGTAGCCGTGCCGCAGCTCTATGTGCGGGACCTGCTTGCTTCCGTGGTGCGGCCGGTGAAGGAGCTCAAGGCCTTCGGCCGGGTGGAACTGCCGGCGGGCCATTCAGCGCGAGTCACGTTCCGGGCGCCATCCGATATGCTGTGCTTCACTGGCATGGAAGGTCGGCGCATCGTGGAGCCGGGCGAGTTCGAGCTCCAGGTCGGAACCTCCAGCGCCGACATCCGCCTCCGCGCCACAGTCAACGTAACGGGAACGGTCCACACGCTCGGCCGAGAGTGGCGGATGGAAAGTCGCTGCGAAGTCGAGAGCTGATCCACGTGGACCGCAAATCGGCAACCGCAAATGGAAAGGCGGGGCGTACCCGGTATGACCTCGAGCGACCTGGTCGTCGGCTCGGACAGCAGTACCACGGCCTGCAAGGCTATCATAGTGGACATCCATGGAAACATCGTGTCTACCGGACGGGCCGACCTGCCTATCGAAAAGCCCCGCGCTTCCTGGCACGAGCAGCCGGCGGATTCCTAGTGGCGGTCCGCGTGTCGGGCTCTGCGTGAGGCCGCTTCATGGATCGACCGCTTTCTTGAGTCATTCGCATCTCAGTGCCGCGATCGGGTCCACGCGCATGGCTCGCCGCGCCGGCAGCCAGCATGCAGCCAGCGCTGTGGCGACGATCACAGCGGGCGCAAGGGTAAAGGCGACAGGGTCCAGCGGGCTGACTTCGAACAGCATGCTGCTGAAGGCGCGGCCGATGCCGAGCGCAAGCAGCACACCCAGCGCGATGCCTCCACACGTCGTCACGAGACCTTCGCGCAAGATCATGCGCAGGACTTCTGCCGGCGCAGCGCCGAGCGCCCTTCGGATTCCGATCTCGCGTGTGCGCCGCGCCACCGCGTATGCCATGACTCCGTAGATGCCTATGACGGCAAGGGTCAACGCCAGGCCGGCAAACAGGGATACCATGCCGGCGCCGGAACGCACGATCCAGAGTTGCGGGTTCGTATCGACGTGCTCGCCGAATGTTCTCACGGTAAGTACGGGCACGCCGGGCGCGGCGGAGCGGATCTCGCGGCGCAAGAGATCAAACAGAGTCGCGTCGTCGGCGCGCGCATCAGCCCTGGCGCGCACCTGGAAGAAAACGTCGCTGTGAATCCCCTGCGCGAAGGGCACGAAGATCTGGCCGCCGATTTCCGACTGGAATAGTTCCCAGCGCGTGGCGGGAACGATCCCCACGATCTCCATCGATGGGGAATCCTGCGGGCTTCTTGGGACGTCGTTACTCCGGCCCATGGTGCCGCCTCCTCCGCCGGCTGCCGTGGGAGTGCCCGTTTCTGCCCACTGGATGCGCCGGCCGAGCGCGTCACCTTCGGGCCAGAGCTTTTTCGCAAGTACCTCATCGACGATGGCCACGGGCGGGGAACCGGCAATTTCAGCCTCGTTTTTCGTGAACGCGCGGCCGCGCAACATCGGCAACCCCATCGCCCTGAAGAAATCGGCGCCCACGCTGCTCCAGCGGACGTTGAAGGCGAGTCCTTCTGCCGCGGTGGCGGGGTGATAATCGGGAGCAGCTGTCACCCCTGCGCGTTGCACGGGACGGTTGATGGTGAGCATGCCGAAGGGCACCGTGGAAGCGATGCTGGCCGACTGCACTCCAGGCAGCGATGCGAGACGCTCGTTCGCGTCGCGGTAGAGCTGCAAGGTTCGGGTCTGGTCGTAGCCGACGAGGCTCGTGTCAGCCTCGACGAGCACCGTGTCGGCCGTTTGGAAGCCGGTTTCCACGTTTCCGGCCTTCAGCGCCCCGCGAATGAACAGTCCTGCTGCGGTGAGCAGCCCGAGCGACAACGCGATCTGCACCACCACGAGCGGATGGCGCGGCAACCAGCGGTGCCGGCGCCGAGCAAGATCCTCGCCCGCCTGTTCTTTCAGGTCGGCGACGAGATCGGCTCGGGTCAGCTTGACCGCCGGCCCCAGGGCGAAGAACAGCGTCGCCAGCGCGCAAAAGCCCAGCGTGGCCGTGATCGCAGCGACATTAGTGCCGGCGGTGAGCGTCATGGGTACCGGTATATGAGCACTGAGCGACGCGGCTGACCAATCGGAACACAAGAGACTGATCAGAAATCCGCCGACACCACCCCCGAGAGAAAGCACAAGTCCTTCGGTCAGAAGTTGCCGGATGATCCGGCCGCGGCCGCCGCCGATCGCCAGGCGAATGGAGATCTCCTTGCGCCTCGCCAAGCCTCGTGCGAGCAGCACGCTCGCAAGGTTCAGGCAGGCGATGAACAACACGGCAGCGCCCAGCGAAAACAGCATGATGCCAGCCACAGTGAGTTCGCGCTCGTCCGTGGGGAAAAAGCTGGTTCGCGACCTCGGTAGAGGACGGATCAGAAAATCCTGGTCCTTTTGCTCGACGGGCATGGCCTTTTCGAGATTGGCGGCAATGGTGTGGATTGCAGCTTGGCCGGACGCCATGCTGACTCCGGATCTGAGCCGCCCCACAACGAAGAGTCCGTAGAGTTCGCGGCGTGCCAGGTTGTTCTTTGCCTGCGCTGGGGGACCGTTCGTCAGCAAATCGTAATCGCCGAGCGGGAAATACAGCTCCGGTCCGAAGAGCATCATTGTCCCGGTGAAATGCTCCGGCGCGATGCCTACCACTGTAAAAGGTCGCTCATTGACCCGAATGGTCTTGCCGATGATTTGAGGGTCGAAGCCGGTGTGCTTCCAGTACAAGTAGCTGACGATCACAACAGGTACAGCACTCCCGGGTATTTCCTCCTCCGGGAGAAAACTGCGGCCCTGCGCCAGAGGCACTTCGAGTGTGCGGAAGTAGTTGGAGCTGATCGCAGCAGCGAATGCGCGACGTGAACCTACTCCCTCTCCAAGGCCGACCATCAGGGTGTTGTGACTCAAGACGTCCGAAAAAACAGCGCGAACAGCGCTGGCATTACGGATGTCGGCATAAGTCGTGTGCGAAAACAGGCGAAACTTCTCGGGATGCTTCTTGTCCTGCGAGTAAAACTGGACCACCTGCTTTTCGTGCGGGTAAGGCCGGGGACTGAAAACGACCTCGCGCACAATGTCGAAGACGGCGGTATTGGCGCCTATGCCGAGCCCGAGGGTGATCACAGCCACTGCGGTGAAGCCGGGCGACTTGGCCAGCGTGCGAACGGCGAAACGCAGGTCGCGAGCGAAGTCCTCCACGAAGCGCCCCACCCGTATCTCCCGAACCTTCTCCTTCACTTGCTCGACACCTCCAATTTCGATCAGCGCGTGGCGACGGGCCTCGGAATGCGAAAGCCCGTCTTTCATCTTCTCCTCTGTCAACAGTTCCGCCGCCGATTGCAGCTCTTCGTCCAGTGCTCGCTCGACGGTGCTTTTGCGGAAGAGGTTCCGGAACAAGCTAACGATTAGACCTGGCATGACACCTCCGTACTGCTTAGGTGGGTTCCACGGCCAGCATTCTCCTTTGCATGGTGTGTCCCATTTAAACTCAGGCGGACCCAACGGCAGTCGCCATAATCTTGACCACCTGGTTCCAATCCCGCTCTTCGACCTTGAGCTGTGCGCGCCCGGACGATGTCAGCCGGTAGTACTTGGCCCGTCGATTGTTCTCCGATGAGCGCCACTCGGCCTCCACCCAGCCCTTCTCCTCCATGCGGTGCAGCGAAGGGAAAAGCGAGCCGAAACTCACCTGAAAGGCTCCTTTGGTGAGTTGCGTGATGCGCCGGGAGATGCCGACACCGTGCAAGGGTTCCAAAGCGAGCGCTTTCAGGACCAACAGATCAAGAGTTCCACGCAGAAGATCGGTTTTTCTTGCGCCCATAGATTTCTCTTATCGGAATACGATAGAAGAAGCCAAAAGGTTCGAAGGAATTTCGATAGGGTGAGCCAGCCTGGGGCGGTTGTAGGAAATATCCTTCGAGCCATAGGACCTCCTTGTCCCCAACGGGGACGATGATACGCCGGGAAAGTCCCGATCTCAAGATTGGAGCACCCGGAAGAATCACGCTTGCCCAGTCACCCGGTGGACTATTTCATGTAGCCTTGTTCTTTGCTCTCTCGACAAGCCGAAGTGAGCCAGGATGCCGAACGAATTGCTGCCGATGCCCGCCGTAAGGATACGTACGGGCCACCGCTTCTGGCAGATCTGAGACAGATCGGTAATCCCCGTCTCCGCCCTGGCTGCTACCAGAACATAACTCGGGTCCTGAATATTCGCAATCAGGCGCAGATTCGTCCTCGGCTTATCCTTCGCGTACACTCCGGTTCCCCGGTAAGCGGCTCGCAGGAACTGGACCAACACCGCCTAATAAAAACGAGATGAAATAAGGTACCTGTCTTAGTGCAACCGATGACTTGCTCGCACAATGGGATCGGCGATATTGTTACGTTGCGAGCGTGGCGAGGAGAAGGGAGGAGCATGGCACACAAACAACTCACCAAAGACCCGACAAAGCTGAGATCGCGCCGCTGGTTCGACAACCCGGACAACCCCGGCATGACGGCGCTGTACCTGGAGCGTTATATGAACTATGGATTGACGCGTGAGGAGCTGCAGGCGGGCAAACCGATCATCGGGATCGCGCAATCGGGCTCGGACCTCACTCCGTGCAATCGTCACCACCTCAAGCTGGCCGAGCGTGTGCGTGAAGGCATCCGCGAGGCGGGCGGCATCGCCTTCGAGTTTCCGGTGCATCCGATCCAGGAGACGGGCAAGCGGCCCACTGCCTCTCTCGACCGCAACCTCGCCTATTTGGGGCTGGTCGAGATCTTGTACGGCTACTTTATCGACGGCGTGGTTCTGACTACGGGCTGCGACAAGACCACACCATCTCAGCTGATGGCTGCGGCGACGGTGGACATTCCCGCCATCGTGCTGTCGGGTGGGCCAATGCTGAACGGCTGGTTCCGCGGAGAACGGGCCGGCTCCGGCACCATCATCTGGAAGGCGCGCCAGATGCTGGCGGCGGGCGAGATCGACCGCGAGCAGTTCATGGACATGGTTGCCTCGTCAGCGCCCTCGCCCGGCCATTGCAACACGATGGGCACAGCCTTGACTATGAACTCGCTGGCCGAAGCGCTCGGCATGTCGCTGCCCGGCTGCGCCGCGATCCCGGCGCCGAATAAGGGGCGCGCCCAGATGGCCTACGAAACCGGCAGGCGCATCGTCGAGATGGTATGGGAGGATCTGCGCCCATCGAAGATCATGACGCGCGCGGCGTTCGAAAACGCCATCGTGGTGAACTCCGCAATCGGCGGCTCGACCAACGCACCCATACACATCAATGCGATCGCGCGTCACATCGGTATCAAGCTCGACAATGACGACTGGGAGAGGATCGGCTACAACATCCCGCTGCTGGTCAACCTGCAGCCAGCGGGCGAGTACCTGGGCGAGGAGTTCTATCGGGCGGGTGGCGTGCCTGCCGTGGTCAACGAGCTGCTCAAAGCCGGCAAGATCCGCAAGAATGCGCTCACTGTCAACGGCAGGACACTGGCTGAGAACTGCCGGTGCACCGGGATCCTGGACGAAAAGGTGATCTGCCCGTACAAGCGTCCGCTCAAGGAAAAAGCCGGCTTCCTGAACCTGAAAGGCAACCTGTTCGACAGCGCCATCATGAAGACAAGCGTGATCTCCGAGCAGTTCCGGAGCCGCTATCTGTCAGACCCGAAGGACCCCAACGCCTTCGAGGGCCGTGCGATCGTATTCGACGGACCGGAGGACTACCACAACCGCATCGACGACCCCACGCTCAAGATCGACGAGACCTGTTTGCTCTTCATCCGCGGGGCCGGGCCAAAGGGCTATCCCGGATCCGCAGAAGTGGTGAACATGCAGCCGCCGGCAAGCCTGATCAGACAGGGCATTACCGAGCTTCCGTGTATCGGCGACGGGCGGCAATCGGGTACCTCTCGCTCGCCTTCCATTTTGAACGCATCCCCGGAAGCGGCGACCGGCGGGGGGCTGGCAATCCTGAAGACCGGCGACCGCGTGCGCATCGACCTTAACAAGCGCACTGCCAATATCCTCGTCGGCAAAGCCGAGTATGCGCGCCGCCAGGCGGCTCTGAAGCGACGGGGCGGATACAAGACTCCGGAAAACCAAACACCGTGGCAGGAGATCCAGCGCAGCATGGTCGATGAGCTCTCGCACGGTATGGTTCTCAAGCCGGCCGTCAACTACCAGCGGATCGCGCGCACCAAAGGCATTCCGCGGGATAACCACTAGATGAGCATCACGGGACCAGCACTGTCGGATAACTTGGACACCCGCTACAGGTCATTCGCATCGAAGGGCGGCCATCGGGACAACGCGCGCCGCCCGGCGCGCGGGCATATGCGCGGCAACGGCGGCAACTATGATCATGAGGACCATCGCAATCAGGTGTAGATGCGTCCAAAAAAGGGGATCCAGGAGCACTGTTCAGATGTAAAATGCTGCCTGCGTGGGCCACGGGCCCCGAAGCCCAGAGGCAAAAGTCCGCATTGTAACGGCGAATCTAAAAGTCGGCGGACCGCAGAGTTGAGCAGATTTCACTGCGGCGCTGACAGAATCACTTTTCGTGAGATCGAATCATGAAGATTTCCAGACGGGAGTTTGTGGCGACAAGCCTGGTAAGTGCTGCTGGCTTCTATGTTGATGGTTACACGACAAACAGTCAAGCAGCCGAACCGCATGCGCAGCTATTGGATGAAGACGGCTATAGGCTCTGGCTACGATATATGCCGCCGGGTAACGCTGCCAAGAACTATGGCAACATCGCGCGGCAAATTCGCGTGGAAGGCACTTCGCCCACGAGTGGAATTATCCGCGATGAATTGCGTACAGCCACGACGACCATGTTGGGCGCGGCGGTTCCGCTCAACGAAAGCGAATTGCAGACCGGCGCGGTCATCGTCGGCACAGCGGAGAATTCGGCACTTATCCGCGATTTGAACTGGACCGCCGACCTGCTTGCCATGGGTGACGAAGGCTTCCTCATCCGCTCCGCTACGAACGCAAAACATCGGGTGACGGTGATCGCCTCCAACCGCGAAATCGGTGCGCTGTATGGTGTATTTCATTTCCTGCGGTTGATGCAAACCAGCCAGCCAATCGACCGGCTTGACATTGCCGAACGGCCGGCGCTCCAGCTTCGGCTGATGAACCACTGGGACAATCCCGACGGCACGATTGAACGCGGCTATGCCGGGCGCTCGATATGGGATTGGAATGCACTGCCGGGAAAACGGAGTCCGCGCTACGCCGATTACGCGCGCGCTTGCGCCTCCATCGGCATCAACGGCGCGGTCATCAACAACGTCAATGCCGACGTGCGCGTGCTTGCGCCGGAATCGCTCCGCAAGATCGCCGCGCTCGCGGACGTGTGGAGGCCTTACGGCGTTCGGATGTATTTGTCGGCCAACTTCTCCGCGCCTGTGAAGCTGGGACGCTTGGCGACAGCCGATCCGCTGGACCGGAGCGTGATTGATTGGTGGAAGGCCAAGGCAGATGAGATTTACGGTCTCATTCCGGACTTTGGCGGTTTTCTCGTCAAGGCGAATTCCGAGGGACAACCTGGCCCAAAAACTTATGGCCGCACGCATGCCGAGGGGGCAAACGTGCTGGCGGATGCTCTCGCTCCGCACAAGGGCATCGTCATGTGGCGGGCGTTTGTTTATGACGAGGACATTGATCCGGACCGCGCCAAGCGCGCCTACATTGAATTCACGCGGCTTGACGGACAATTCCGCCCCAACGTCGTTGTGCAGGTGAAGAACGGTCCGGTGGATTTTCAGCCGCGCGAGCCGTTTCACCCGTTGTTCGGCGCAATGAAGCAGACTCCCGTCATCGCGGAAATTCAGGCCACGCAGGAATATCTCGGCCAGGCAAAACATCTCGTCTATCTCGGCACGATGTGGGAGGAGTTTCTGAACTCAGACACACACGCGAAGGGTAGCGGCTCTACCGTCGCCAGAGTCTTGGCGGGCAAAGTTCATACGAGTCGCATCACGGGAATGGTCTCCGTGACGAATCCCGGATTGGACACGAATTGGTGCGGGCATCATTTCTCGCAGTCGAACTGGTATGCGTTCGGCCGCCTCGCGTGGAATCCCGAGATGTCCACCGAGAAAATCGCCGACGAATGGACGCGCATGACCTTCAACAACGACGACAAAACCGTGGTGGTCATTCGTGATGTGATGATGGGCTCGCGCGAAACATTCGTGGACTACACAATGCCGCTGGGGCTCCATCACCTGATCGGCGGCGACCATTACGCGCCAATGCCCTGGAACGATCGTGCGCCGAGGGCCGATTGGACAGCGACTTATTACCATCAGGCCTCCGCGGACGGCATCGGCTACGACCGGACCAAACGCGGCGGCCGCGCGGTCGAGCAATACTTTCCGCCGGTGTGTGACAGCTTCGATGCCCTCAGGCGTTGCCCCGAAAAATATCTTCTCTGGTTCCATCGTTGCGCGTGGGATTACCGGATGAAGTCGGGGAAGACATTGTGGGAGGAACTTTGCGGAAAGTATCAGCAAGGGGTGGAACAGGTCGCTGCGGTGCAGAAAACGTGGCAATCGCTCGACGGCAAAATTGATGCGCGTCGGCATCGGGAAGTCGCCGAGCGCCTGGCGATTCAAGTCGCGGATGCCGCAAAATGGCGCGACCAGATCTTGGAATATTTCGGGCGCTTCAGCAAGCGTCCTATTCCGCGCTCAAGCTGATCCGCAGAACGGCGCTTTGCCTTCTCATCTACGACGATTCCGGGTTTCCACTGCCTGACGATTTCCACGTCCTCCAGGGCTTTCGCGGTGAGGGTCGGAATGTCCACAAAGCCAACGCGGTTGTACAGGTGCGGCTGCTTTCCCGGTGGCAAGAAGTCACGTCCCTTTTCTTAAGCGAGCGAACCCCACTGGATGACGGTGTAGGAGCGAGCGGGGACTTGGAGCACCGTTTTCCCCGCGCCGGTCTTACCTGGCTCAAACGCCTGGGGCGTCACATTCTCCGGTTTTTCCAAGCTGTTCGACGCCTTCAAATTTGTCCCCGTCAATACCTGCGAGAACAGGATGCGCTGCGGCGCCCCCTCCCGCCAAACGATTTCCACGTCGCGCGGCTTGGTCAAATCTCGATTCAAGATGAAGAGGCTCACCGGGCCTCCCTTGTCAATCGTTGCCGACGCGTCGATGTACGGTACCGGAGCGATGCCCTGCACATCGTATGTTGGCGAATCCACCGCGAGGTCGAGGACATCGCCGCGCGCGCACTGCAGGGCCCACGCGTACGGGTAGTAAATCGTTTGGAGAAAGAGTCCGTCCGGGCCAGTTGTGATCGGTGCGATCACGTTCACGAGCTGCGCCAGGCATGCGATCCTCACGCGCTGGGTGGAGCGCATCAACGAGTTTAGGAATCCGCCGACCAGCAGTGCGTCTTCCAGGCTGTAAGGTTCTTCGAGCAGCTTCGGCGCCAGTTTGCGTTGGCCATCTCCTCCGCGAGCGCGATACCACACGTTCCATTCGTCGAACGACAGCCAGAGTTTCTTGCGGGAGCGTTTGCGCGCGCGTACGTAGTCACAGACCCCGGTCACCTCTGCAATCTGGCTCTCCATTTCCAGATTGAAGGTCAAAAACTTAGCCGTGTCGCCGGCAGCGCCGGTTTCCTCGGCGTCGTTGCGGTAGTAGCAGTGGAGGGAAATCCCGTCTACCAGTTCATAGCATTCTTCGAGCATCTCCCGGTCCCACTCGAGGTAGGTCGACATCAGTGGGCCGCTCGATCCGCAGGCAACCAGCTGGACGGACGGATCGACCATGCGCATTTGATTGGCGCAATCGCGTGCCTTCAAGCCGTATTCGCGCGCGGGCATATGGCCAATCTGCCAGCCGCCGTCCATTTCATTGCCAAGGCACCACCACTTGACGTTGTGGGGCTTCTCGATGCCATGCTGGCGCCGCAGCTCGCTCCACTTCGTCCCTTTCTCCTGGTTGCAGTACTCCACGAGCGCGGCGGCCATATCGGCGGTGCCGGTTCCCAGGTTCAATCCCAACAGCGGTTCGGCATTGACGGCTCGGCACCATTGCATAAATTCGTTCGTCCCGAACTGGTTCGGCTCGATGGTGTTCCATGCCCTGTCCAAGACGGTAGGACGCTTGTCTTTCGGTCCGACGCCGTCGAGCCAGTTGTAGCCCGAAACGAAATTGCCTCCGGGATAGCGGATGATTGGGACGTGCAGTTTTTTCACTTCTTCCAGCACGTCCTTCCGGAAGCCGGTCGCCAGGTCGGACAACTTCGAGCCGGGTTCGTAAATTCCGCCGTACACCGAGCGGCCGAGGTGCTCGACAAAAGATCCGAATATCTTCCGATCGAGAGGCGCGATTTTCTGCGCGGGATCGACATATATCCGAGTCACCGATGTTTCCGTTTGCGCCGAGGCGAGTCTGCCAAACAAGCGGCCGGCGGCTAATGCGGCGCCCGCAACAGAAGCGTGTTTCAAGAAGTACCGTCTTGTTCGCATGGAACTGCGTCCTCCTTGGATAAGAAATTGATGAATGCAGCGGCGATTCTAGCACTTCTTCGGTTGGTTAGAATCGTGAAATTGGATGTGGCTCGGCGCAAGCCATTGGTGTGCGAAAAACGCAGCCAGTCCTCTCTCGGCGCACTGAAGGTATTGAAATCAGCAATGAGAGAGGCCCGGACATGTACCGATTTCTGATGCGATTGGGGCTTCTTTCATCGGGCGAGGATTTTCGCCGCCCAGTCTGTACTTGCTACGGCTTCATTTCCGGGGAATGCCGGCAGCTTGATGACACCGCGGTCGTCAGTGATGAGTTCGATGGTTTCGCCCCATCTGCCGGTCCGAGGATCGAACCAGGTGAAACGATAATGGGTGTTTGGTTTCCAGCCCGAGGTGAACGGCTGTTTTGTCCGGTTTTCGAAGTAGAAGAAACCCAAGTCGCGTGAGGGTGTACGCATCAGGAACGACCAGCCGTCCAATCCCTGTTCTGAGCTGCCGGTGGCCTTGCGTGGTTCCAGGGAATCAGAGGCGAGCTCGAGATCGCGGTAGCGGGTTCCTTCTGAGAGCATGAAGTCGCCCAGCCCTCGCATGTATTCGGCCGAACGGTAGCGCAGCGCCTCCCAGAAATAGGGCCGCCCCCCGCGTGGTTCCGAGGCACTCGTAACGTCATAAGCGCCCGTCCCGTGGACGTGACCGGCCAACCCACCCGAAAGTACACACCCGTACATCTGGGCTCGTGAGAAGTAGTTATCCCGATCTGAACCGGGTTCCGCCTGCTCTCCGTTTACCACATTGTTCCCGTGCACCCATCCCGTATAGTGCGGTTCCAGGTCGGCGGTCGGCATCGCCGGAGAAAGCTGAAACTGCCGCTCCATATCGGTATAGATCCCATGATCACGAGGCTTATTGCCGGTGCTGTGCATGGTGATCCACGAGGCTTTCTCGCCCGTGCCGAATGTCGTATCGGTGGCGTGATCGATCAGGGAAGTGACCGGCTGGCCGAACGGCATCGGTCCGAATTTCTTATAGTGATAATTCAACGCCCGATTGAATTCATCGGCGGTGAGGCTGAGGTTGGGCAGGTAGATATCGAAGTGGATCTTACTGAAGATCAGGTTGTAGGCACCATAGCGCGCGACCATGTACTCGACGAACCGCGAAAACGACTCGTCGAAATTGTAATAGGCCTTCCACGGCGGGGCGACGTCGCGGCGGACGGTCTCAAGCATGGCGATGAATCCCTGTTCGTTCAGCAGTTGCATCTTGCGGTCGAGGCTCCGGAAGAATTGAGGTACGATCCGGTCATAATCCGGCAGCCCCTCCCGGTCGGGAAGGATCTCGAAGGGACGGTAGCCCCGCTCGTCGTGCATGGATTTCGCCGTGGGCTTATCGCCCGGCACCATCACGCCAAATTCCTCCCAGGCATTACGATAGAAAATGCCTTTCTTGTCTGCATAGGTGTTCGGGTACTGATCTGATGCCCAGGTCGGAAAGGCTGCGATCATGCTTACCGAGTTGAATCCCTGTCGCTTCCGCCATGCCACTGCCTGCTGGAAGGTGACGCCGGGCGCCGCTTCGTAAGCCGGCTCCACGGGTGCGTCCGTCAGCGGCAGACGCCAGGTGGCCGCGCCGAGCCAGGTGTCGCCGAGCAGGAAAAAAGGAGTGCCGTCCGAATATTGCAGGGCGTGGCCGTTGGAGGTTGGGCGCAGGAATCCGCGGCGGTTGGGATTCGCTCGCTTCTCCTCATCTGTCCAGTCATGCGCAGTGAAACGGCCCCTCTTGCCGTTCAGGCCCATGTCAGTCGGCTGGTTGGAGCCGCTGATCCAACTCCACGTCCCGGGAGCCGTTGAGACGATTCTCACCCGATACAAGTCCCCTCCATCCCAGAAACCGTACACACGCTTTGCGAAACCGGGGCCGGTAAACTCCACCCAGGTCTCCACATCAATATAGGGATTTGCATAGGACTTTGAGGCGTGCAATTCAATTTCGTGCAGTTCCCAGATGTGTATGTTCGATTCGGCCGGTGAGATCGATTCACAGCAGAATAGTAGCCAGACCCCCACGGCTCCAACCACCCAAGTAGCCAGCCGCGCCCATTTGAATGGAGCCTCCTCATCATTGTTTTGCGGCATGATTTGCGGCAAAGAACCAGACAGTGACATGAAGGATACTTTGACATTTTCCATCTTTTTAAGTAATGCCGCCGGCTTGAACGTTGCCATTACACTCTCCTTCTTGGATTTCTGATCAGATACAGACAATCTTAATCACAAGTAGAGGATTGGGATACGAGCATTTGATTAATCGAATTTGTTCAGATCGTAGAGTGACAATCCAGGCCCACATCATTTCGCCGCTCCTGTGATTTCAGCAAGCAGAGCGAAAAATCCCTTTTTTCGTTCCGAACTGATGCCCCAGTTCACGGGAATCGATTGATTTCCCTCGTTGTAGCCTTCTCCTTGGAACCGGTAATCAAAGTAGCCCCATGAGGCATACTCGCTGATTGCGGCGGCAAAGTTGTTTTCGGCCTTGTCAAAGTCGAAGTGATCGTCTTCGTTGAAGATGATCGGCTTGGGCATATACCCTGCGATTGCGCGCGTCTGTCGCACCATTTCAGCGATACGCTTCGGATCCTTTACACCGTTGCCATGCAACAGAATGAAATCCGCCACATTGACGATGTCCTCGCCTGGCAATATGTTTCCCCCATAAGACACGCTGGCGAGAAGGTGTCTGTTGTCGTACGTCTGATTCTTCACGCGGCTTACCAGTTCGTGAACCCGGGCAGGTTTCAAGATTGCATGATCATAACTGACGTCACATTCGTTGTTGATCTCAACCAGCACGTTACGCCAACCGCCCTTCAGCAGCCAGAGATTTGCATTGTCCACGGCTTTGATGACCGCGGCCTCGTCGGTGAGACGTTCGTCCTGGCCGAAATAGAAATATCCGACGATCACGACCATCCCGAGTCTGTCGGCCTGATCGAGGATCTTTTTCATGCGCTCCTGATAGGCTGGGCGCATGGCACCATCGGGCTCAAAGGCGGTGTTGAACCAGGGTTGTCCTTTAGAATATCCTTCCGGCGATCCTCCCTGAAAATTGACGGTGACGGCCAGCAACCCATGCTTGCGCCACAAGGGCATGGCTGCGACAAACTCATCGACGTTGCGTTGCGGGTCCCATTTTCCCGTGTCTGGATATGACCATCTGCCTGCGGTCTGAGGATTAAGGTCATCGAAAATACCCTGAACCATCCGGGAATTCATGAGCAATCCCTCGATTCGAAAGCCTCTCCATTGCCGCCCCTCATACGTAGGTTTTCCGTTGATAAAGAACTGCTCCCTGCGAATACTCACCGTCGTCTGCCCTGGGTTGGGCGTTCTTGCCCAATTTTCCTGCCGTACAGAGGCGAAAACCAAAGTACAAGATAAGCCCACAAGAACAATACGGGTTTTCATTTATCCCTCCACCGAGCCGCCGAATAATAACTGGTACTGCAGTATGCGCTAGAGCACGGCCAAGCGCCAAGCCAGACCCCTAAGCTACCTCTTGCGAACGGTGGCCGCGCCGCATTACACTTGACGCCAAATATCACGGAAAAACGAGGTCTCTTATGCGTTTGATCAACTCCATTCGTAGCCTCTGTGTCGTTCTGACTTCCCTGTTCCTGCTCCTGGCGGCAGCCGGCAGCATCCGCGCCGGCCAGGCAGACGCCGCCGCGTCCGGAGGAACCGAGGTGTTCAAGCCGATCCGCATAAACTTCGGGGCCTTCGAGCCTTACATCGACCCCCGCGGCAACGTCTGGGCCCCCGATACGGGCATAGAAGACGGCAACACCATCGATCGAGGTGACCTTCCGATCGCCAGTACTGACATGGCCCCCATTTATCGAACGGAACACTACAGCATGACCCGCTTTACCCAGGCCCTCCCCAACGGCGATTACACGGTTAAACTCCACTTCGCCGAAACCTTCGACGGTATCGCGGACAAGGGCCAGCGCGTCTTCTCCGTCAAGGTTCAGGACAAGGAACTGAAGGATATTGATATCTTCGCCGAGGTCGGCTTCGGCAAGGCCCTGGTCAAGACCTTCGACGTCAGCGTAACTAACGGTAAGTTGACCGTCATCTTCACCCCCAATATCGAAAACCCGGAAATCAACGGGATTGAGATTTTACCGGCACGTAAGTAGCTTCATCCGGCCGTCAGGATTCAATGCAGGCTTTGGCCGGAATACTTCGGCTCACGCGCCGTTGCCTGCTGGATCATCGCAGGCCGAATCGCCGGCCGCCCGACTGACACTGGAACAGGCAGCAAATGCAGCCAACCTGGCGGAGTGAGCGTCTCATGAACGCAACAATTTCCTTGCCGGCTGCGGCAGGTCAATTTAGAAATGTCAGAGATGCCCAAAGCCATGCGAAGTGAAGTGCCTTGAAAGATAGAATGATGGTGGGACCATGAAAAAAGACCATTTATTTTCTGTTTTCCTTCTGCTGATGTTTCCGGCGCTGCTGCAAGCAGCGAAAACGCTGGAGATCTACGTCATAGATACCGAGGGGGGGAAATCGCTGCTGATCGTTTCTCCTGCAGGCCGGAGCATGCTGGTGGACACGGGATTTCCCGGAAACAACGATCGCGATACAAACCGGATCGTGGAAGCCGTCCGGGCCGCCGGCGTCAAGAAACTCGATTTTCTGGTCGTGACCCATTATGACTTGGATCACGTCAACAATGTGCCCGCGACGGTTGCGAAGATCCCGGTAGCCACTTTTATCGATCACGGCCCGCCGATTGTGGGAGATCCAAACACCGCCAAGGCCGTCGCCGCCTACCTCGATGTCGCAGCCAGGGCCAAACGGATCATTGTGAAACCGGGCGACAGAATCCCGTTCCAAGGTGTGGATGTGCTGGTTGTGACCTCGGCAACGCAAGTAATCAAAAGTGCAGTGAAGGGCGGAGGCGCGGTAAATCCTGTCTGCCAGAGCTCGCCTGCGAAACCGGCCAACGACAGGGTGGACAAAGCGGAAAACGCGGCATCTGTCGGCCTCCTGTACACGTTCGGGAAATTCCGCATGCTCGACCTTGCTGACCTGGTCTGGAACAAGGAAATCGAGCTGATGTGCCCGATAAATCCAATCGGAACGGTGGACCTGCTGATGGTCAGCCATCACGGCAACGATCTCTCCAATTCGCCTGCCCTGATCCACGCCGTGCGTCCGAGAGTGACCATCATGAACAACGGCGCGCGGAAAACCGGCGCGCCGGTTGTTCTTAAAACCGTCAAATCTTCGCCGGGACTGGCGGCTGCCTATCAGCTTCATTGGTCCGAGAACGCGCCCGAGGACAACCCGCCCGACGAGTGGATCGCCAACCTGCGAGACTCTCCGGACGGAAAATGGATCAAGGTATCGGTGGAAAAGAGCGGAACGTTTACCGTAACGAACGGTCGGACCGGAGTCTCCAGAACCTTCAAAAAACGAGCGCCGGCGAATTGAATTCCAAAAACCTCAAAAGATCTGTGAAATCCGTGGAATCCGTGGCGTTATTGCTTTTCAACCGGATCCGTTCAACAGTACCGAAAAAAACGCCACGGATTTCACGGATTCAGTATCAGCAATATCGGAATCCGGGCTGAAACGCTCCTTTCCGAAGTGATCATGAGCCTGTCTGATACGGCCAGCGTTGTGCGCGGGCGAGGTGGCTGTTGGCCTCGTCATCGTTCTTGAATCTCTCCCTCACGGGATCCCAATACAGCTTGCGAGGCAGTTTCATTGCGATGTGACCGAGAAGGCACGTCGTGCAGCCCCGGTGACCGACCTCGACCGGGCAAATTGTCGCCTGTCGGGTTCGTATGCACTCCAGCCAATTGAGGTGGTGGTCGGCGCTCCGGTACAGGTGAATCTCGTCAGGGCCGATCGGCGACTTCAGGATCCTCGGATCGCTGGCAGAAAGTGCCTGCCCATTGGCAGCGTTGCTTTTGGGGTCGCTGGGGGTGACCTTATACTCGCCGCGGGTCACGAAGATCCACCCATCCGAGCCCTCAAAGCGGATGCCGTTCGGATAGCTGCCGTTGATCAGCATGGTCACACCGGTTGCATAGTGCGCTTCCACCTGAAAGTCCCCGTGAACATCCCATAAACCACTCCTGGGGAATTCGGCTGTAGCCTTGATTTCGATAGGCCCTGAATACTCCGTGTCCATGCCCCAATGCGCGATGTCCACGTGATGGTGGCCCCAGCCGGTGATCATGCCGGCGCCGAACTGTTCGCAACGCAGCCAGCCGGGACGGTCGTATCCCTTCTGCGGATGTACGCGGTTTTCGGTGTAATAGACGTAGGGGGTCGATCCCAGCCACATTTCATAGTTCAGGTTTTTGGGAATGGGCATTTCAGGCTCGACTTTGCCCGCGGGGTCACCCGGCAAGCCAATCTTGACCGTGTGGAGCTTGCCGATCCTGCCGTTGCGCACCAGCTCGCACGCGATCCGGAACTGCTCCCAGGACCGCTGCTGGGTGCCCATCTGGAAAATCCTGCCCGTGTGCATGATAGCATCGCTCATGGCGCGGCCTTCGGCGATCGTAAGCGAAGTCGGCTTCTCGAGGTATACATCTTTGCCGGCCTGCGCCGCTTCGATGGCGGGCTTGGCGTGCCAGTGGTCTGGAGTGCAGATGACGATCGCATCCAACTCTTTGTTCTGAATCATCTCGCGATAGTCCGGGTAGGCGCGGACGCTTAGCGAAATTCCCTTCTTCGCGTACTGCTCCTCAAGGAACTGCTTGCCCTCGGCGAGCCGGTCGGTGTCGAGATCGCACACCGCGGTGATGCGCGCCATCTTGTCGTGCTTCAGGATGCCAGGCATGTCGTGGGTGCGTCCGATCCGGCCCGAGCCGATGACCCCGACATTGATAAGGCGGCTCGGCGCCCCGGAGCCGAAAACCGAAGACGGGACGATAGTGGGAAAACCGACAGTCAAAAGGAACGAAGCGCCCAGACCTTTGCCCGCGGCTTTCATAAACTCCCGGCGCGGCAGACTTTGTCTGTCCATCATTGCCTTATCCCCCTGATGCCGACAGCGGTCGAGAACTGCGGTCAACTACAGCTTGAGATTAAACTGCCGGGCGTTTTTCTGCGCTTTGAGCACGAGCTCCATGGCAAGGAAGCAGTGTTCCTGCAGCATGGCGGTCTCCGTCCTGTTAAAAACATCCCCGACCAGTTGCTCGCCGTACGGCAATTGTTGATCTGTGCAATCTATATAGCGTGTTCCCTTGTTGTCCACGAGAAAGAGATGGCTTTCGCCGGGCCGCCCCGCGATGTCCACGTTTTTGCGCACTTCGATGAAGCCCTCGGTGCCGAGAACCGTCAGCCGTCCATCACCCCATGTCGAGAGCCCGTCAGGCGTGAACCAATCGACACGGATGTAGCCCGTGCCGCCGTCCCCGCGTAACACTAGGTCGCCAAAGTCCTCGAATGCCGGATACTGAGGATGGTGCACGTTGCCAACCTGAGAAAAAGCCACCTCGGCTTTCTTTGAACCCGTAAAGAACAGGAATTGATCGGCCTGATGCGAGGCAATATCGCAAAGGATCCCGCCGAAGCGTTGCCGGTCGAAGAACCAAGGCGGACGTTGGCTGAGACTGATGCGGTGCGGCCCCAACCCCACGGTCTGCACAACAGGGCCGATGGCGCCGGCTTTGACCAGTTCCCCTGCTCGGACTGTTGCCCGGTTTTCAAACCGCTCACTGTACATAATGGAGAAGATCCGGCGCGTTTGCGCCTGCACGCGCCGGACTTCGGCAAGCTGCTCGAGGGTGGTCATCCCCGGCTTGTCCGCCATGTAGTCCTTCCCATGCTGCATTACGCGGATTCCCAACGGCGCCCGCTGGTCCGGGATGATGGAACTGAGCACGAGATGGATGCCGCGATCCTCGAGTATTTCGCTCTCGCTGCGGGCCGGCTTCGCCTGCGGAAAGCGCTTGCCGAAATCAGCGGCGAGGTCCGGCTCCTGAGCATAAAAGGAGACAAATTCTCCGCCCCCACGTACTACTGCTGTCACCTGGCTGTTGATGTGAGCATGGTTGACGCCGATGACGGCAAAGTGGATCCTGGGTGAAACGCCCTTGTTTTGCCTTTCCGGCACGCCGGCAACCCGCCCCGCTGGGCGGGAAGTGGAAGCCGCTGCTGGCTGCCTCGTCATAATGGCGAGGCCCGTAATTGCCTGCATGAACTCGCGCCGATCGGTCTCGTTTTTTGCCATATGCCGACCTCCTTCGGATGTATGCGCCATGCCCCGGAAAGGAGCCCCGGGCGGGGTGTAAGATGTTTGATTCCCATCACTTTGTGTCGCCCGTTCGGGTCCCTTGAGGGCTCGTTTCCAGGGCCACCCTCCCCCCGGGCTTACTCCGGGGCTATAACCCTGCAATCCCTTCGGGGCTTGGACGGTGTCTCACGACACTGATTAGAGACTTTTTATATACACCTTCCATTTCCGTTCACAACAGTTTTCAGATCGCGGAAGGGATCGTGAGGCTGATCTCGCCGGCAATCTGACTCTGTCGCCCCTCATCCATTCGTAACCTCCAGCTCGCAGACTCCCGCCGCCTATCACGCAAGGGCGTTTCCCACCCGGTTGAGCTTCTGCGCCAGCCGACGCTCTCGCAAATGGATGCCGACATGTAGAAGTAGATATCGATTCGAGAAAGCGTCAAGCTGCTGTTGCGGATTGAATTTCTCAATGCGTTCAATTACCAGGTGCTGGCAGGCCCGGACATGGTCCGACTGGCTCTGGCTTCGGCAAGATCACGAGCTATTAGAACATTCCGCTCATGATCCAGTTTCAGATGTGTAAAACCTGCTGAGTCCCGGAGGGCATCTCGGCCCTTCCAATGGCATTTCACGGGGTCGGGTGCGACGAGCTACTTCAGCAGTAACGGGTACGCCCCCGGCGATTGCGCCACCTCGTCACTCCAGTTGAGGAGCTTGCGGATGTCCGCAGGGAGCGGCTTCCTCGTTCCCGGAAGGGCCTGCAGCAGCTCGTAGCGGCCCAATTCCGGGCTGCGGAAGATCGAGCGGGGCGTTCGGTCGAACTGCTGACCCAGGGCCTCGAATGCGGGCACGAGCTTGCGGAATTCGTCGAGCGATCCGAGCGTGGAGACGCAGCTGTCCGAAGCCGCGGGGCTCCATAGGATAAGAGGCTGCGCGTCCGTCGCCGTCGCGCGCACGTAGACATTGCCGTCAATCTCCTTTGCCTGTGGGCGCGGGAGCTTCGCGCACAGCGACCTCGGCTGTTCGAATCGCAGCATCGGCCCGCGATACGCGTCGCTCGCGACCAGCAGATTGTTCACGAACACATGGCCTTCGCGCTGGTCCACGTCCGGACCGGTGGCGGGATGCCAGCCGAAATGGTCGCCCGTTGCGCTCCGCTCATTGCGCTCGAAAGACGCCGGCGTATCCACGAACGTGTTGTTGTACACGCGCGCGTCGGCGGAGTTCAACACCCGGACACCCTTGTTGCAGCGGACGAAGACATTGCCCGCGACGGTCACGCCGCGTGAGATCTCGAAGAAGAAGCCGTCGATCGCCCCCTCGATCCGGTTGTTCACGAATACGCCGTCGCGGTTGCCGACGTCATACCAGATGCCGTTCGAGTAAGGTTGCTCGATCACCAGGTTGTCGCGGCAGGTGACGCGGTGCGACTGGTTGAAGATCTTGACCGCTGCCGGGTAGTAGCCGGTGAGCTGCTCGATGTTGTTCCGCCGGATGATGTTCCTCTCCAGGAGGACGTCGGACGACCCGATGACGTAGATCCCTTCCGTGCTCGTATCGCTGACCAGGCAGTTCCGAACGATGAGGCCGTCCCCTCGGAAGTAGCCGGCCACGCGCGAGCAGTAAGTGATCGTCACGTTTTCGAGCACCGTGCCCACCACCTCCTTGCCGTACGTGGCAGGATCGGATGGGCCCACGGGTTCGTCAGTAGGCTCGTCTGCAACCGTGAAGTGTTTTTTGCCCTCCACCTCCAGCGCGCGGTAGGCGTATTGCGTGAACGTGATGCCGCGGATAACCGGGCCCTTGCGATCCGATGTCTTTCCGTGAGCCGGAGCACTCGTTCGAACCAGCGCGCTATCGAATGCGGTGATCTCCACCAGCTTGTTGGTGGGATCGACGCCGATGTACACCTGGGCGTTCTGGTAGTCGATGTAGAACGAGTGCGCGTCGAGTTCTCCTTCCCAACCTGCCGACCTCAGCAGTTCACCATCCACGAACACCATGTCGTTGTTGAACCGGTGCAGAGGCGTCCGCATGCCCTCGCGGTCGCGCTGCCACCAGCCAAGGGGCGCGGCCGGGAACAGCCGTGCCCACGAAGTCCTCCAGACGTTGTTGCGCAGCGCCACCCACGTCGTCGCCACTTGCGTGCCTTTCAGGATGGGCCGTTCGTCAGAGTATGGCTGCAGCGTGATGCCCTGGTTGAGAATCAGGCCGCCCGTGCGGTAGACACCCCCGCGCATTATGATTGCATCGCCGGTGACGACTCGCTCGATGGCTGCCTCCAGCATTGTCGGCTGCTCCAGCGTCGTACCGGGGGCGTCGCCCTTTGCGTCGGGCGCGACGAAATAGACGTGCGCCGCTTTCGGGATCTCATAGCGCCGGTGAACCGGACCGTAGGGTCCGCCGGAGGGCTGCGCGTATCCGGTTGCGGCAGCTATCAGAGGAAAAAAGAAAAAGAGAAAGTGATGAAACCATCGCGCCTTACCGTAATAAAGCCGCATTTTGTGTCCTTGGTAAACGGTGAATGGCACATCGCCGAGAAGCCAGCAGACACTATACACCCCCAGCTGCGTGCATTTCACGCGGAGACCGCCGGAGCGCCACAGTGCAGAAACGGATTTCGGTTCAATCCTGCGCTGAGATTTGCAGTAGAATGGTTCCCGAAATCCTGAAACAGGCTTATAATTGCGCCTCTCCTGTCGTTTCCGGATCATGACGCCATATTGATCCGTCAGATGAGTGCTTGCCTCCCGGGAAGACCGCCGGAGCCGGCGATTCAAGCGGGCGTCAAGCATGAGGGATAACATATGACCGACACATGCGGGAATTATATTGACGGCAAATGGGCAGCGGCGCGCAATTCATTCAGCTCGACGAATCCGGCAGATACGCGCGACGTGATCGGCAGGTTTGCGGCGTCGGACGTCGAAGATGTGCGCCGAGCCATCGATGCCGGCGAAGCCGCACTGCCGGCCTGGAAAGCGCTCTCGGGCTTTGCGCGCGGCGAGTTTCTGCGCAAGGCCGCCGACATTCTCCAGCGCAGGCTTGAGGAAGTCGCTCAAGCGATGGTGCGGGAAAACGGAAAGACCATCGCGGAAGCGCGCGGCGAAACGGCTCGAGGTGTCGCCCTGCTTCGGTTTTATGCGGCCGAGGGTGTGCGCCCGTGCGGTGATGTCATCCCTTCGGTGAATCCGCGCACTTTCGTCTACACGACCCGCGTGCCTCTCGGGGTCGTGAGTGTCATCACCCCCTGGAATTTCCCGATAGCCATCCCCATCTGGAAGATGGCCCCGGCATTGGTTTACGGCAACACGGTCGTGCTCAAGCCGGCGAGCGCAACCCCTCATTGCGGCGTGCTCATCGCCGGAATCTTCGAAGAGAGTGGAATCCCGCAGGGGGTGCTGAACCTGGTCACCGGCGTGGGATCGGTCATTGGCGACGAACTGGTCAAGAATCCTAAGGTTCACGGCATCACGTTCACGGGTTCCAATCCAATCGGCCGAAGGATCGGAGCCTGGGCCGCGGAACGGGGGGCTAAGTTTCAGCTGGAAATGGGTGGTAAGAATCCCGTTATCGTAATGCCGGACTGCGACCTGGAGCAGGCGGCGACCTTGACCCTGCGCGGCGCTTTCGGCTACGCCGGCCAGAAGTGCACGGCAACATCACGCGCCATTGTGCTCGAGGGAATCTACGACGCGTTTGTTGAAAACCTGCTGGGCAAAACCAAGGCTCTGAAAGTCGGGCCAGGAACAGATGAGGGCAATTTCGTTCCGCCCGTTGTTTCCGAAGAGCAGCATCGGAGCATTCTGAACGCGATTGAAAAAGGGAGGGCCGAGGCGCGCCTGCTGTGCGGCGGCGGTGTCCCGGCCGGAGAAACCTACGCTCACGGTTTCTACGTCGAGCCGACCGTTTTTGCCGATGTTCCGGCCGATTCGTACCTGGCACAGGAGGAAATCTTCGGCCCGGTGCTGGCAATTATGCGTGCCCGGAACCTGGACGAAGCGATCGCTCTCGCGAACCGGGTCCGTTTCGGACTCTCGGCTTCGATCTTCACGCGTGATCTGAATGCGATGCAGGATTATGTGGGCAGGATCGAGGCCGGGGTCGTGAAGGTCAACAGCGAAACCGCCGGGATCGAGCCCCAGGTCCCCTTCGGCGGAATGAAAGAATCGTCCTCCCATTCGCGCGAACAGGGGCGCGCCGCACTGGAGTTCTTCACAAGTATCCGGAGCGTTTACATGGACCGGGCAGGACTTTGAGACCTAAAGACTGAGGGCTGATCATGAAACTCTGCCGCTTCTGGAGGCCGGATCGAAGCACTGCCGTGGGTTTGGCTGTGGGAGATGAAGTTTACGATCTGAGTGCCGTCGATGCAGATCGGTATGGATCATTCACAAGGCTCGTTCATTCCGAGGACCTGGCAGAGGAACTCCGCAACGTTTTTCCCAAAGCCGGCAGACCCTGCTGCTCCTGGTCGGAACTGGACCGGCCGGCGGGACCCGATATGCCACACCTTCTCGCACCCATTACGAGGCAGGAGGTCTGGGCCGCTGGCGTGACGTACCTGCGCAGCCGTGATGCCCGCATGGGAGAAAGCCCTGAAGGCGGATCATTTTACGACAAGGTGTATCATGCGGCGCGGCCGGAACTCTTTTTCAAGGCGACGGCTCATCGCGTTTCGGCTCCCCATGAGCCGGTCCGAATACGCCGCGATTCCAGCTGGAATGTTCCCGAGCCTGAACTCGTGCTGGTAGTCAACGGCAGGGGCACCCTGGCAGGATTTACGATCGGCAACGACATGAGTTCGCGCGACATTGAAGGGGAAAATCCGCTCTACCTGCCACAGGCCAAAGTCTACAAAGGATGTTGCGCGCTTGGCCCAGCAATAGTGCCGGCCGGGGCAGTCAAGGATGCGCGTGCGCTCACCATCCGGCTCCAGATCAGCCGCGGCGGCACCATTGTTTTCGAGGGAAAAACATCGATCGCAAAGATGAAGCGAAACTTCGACGAGCTGATCGAGTATCTCTTTCGCGAACAGGAATTCCCAGACGGCGTCCTGCTGATGACGGGCACCGGCCTGGTGCCGCCCGACAGTTTTACACTTCAGAGCGGAGATATTGTAGAAATCACGGTCCCGGAAATCGGCACCCTCCGCAATCCCGTGGCCTAAGGCGGGATTACTGCTTTCCTTCCTTGCGCTTCCGGTACTCTTCGTACTTGGCGGGGCCCAGTTTCTGCTTCAGGAACTCCTCGTATTCCTGGATCAGCGCGGGATCTTTCGGGCTGCTGTAGATGTCCGTTGATTTGTACTTGTTCTGGTCGAATTTCATTCTGGTCCACTCGTCGTGAATGTGCGTGATGATGGCATTGTCGACGAGAGCCTGGACCGACTGTGGCGGAATGAAGTTGACCCCCTCGCGATCCCCGAAAACCACATCGCCCGGCATAACGGTCGCGTTGCCGATCCGCACCGGCACGTTAATGCCCGTCACCATGAGGCCCTGGATCGCCGGCGGAACCGCGGCTCTGAAATAACCGGCCATGCCAAACGATGCGATACCTTCAAGGTCACGGATGGCGCCGTCGATGACAAATCCCGCCCCCGTCTTCTTCCAGATGTAGTAAGCAAGGTTATCACCAATGATCCCGCCGGCGTTGATGTTTCCTCCGGCATCAATGACGATCACATCGCCGGCCTGAAGCACATCAAGCGCGGATTGATGGTTGAGCGGAGTCGCATTCCCCTTCTTCTTCCAGTCTTCTGCATCCGGACCGGCCACATCCGGCCGTGTGGGCATCAATTGCAGCGTAACGGCCCGCCCGATGAGCTTCCTGCCCGGATTCAAAACCTGGAAGCCGGACACGAACGTGACGCGGGCCCCGGCAGGACCGGCGCCGCGTCCCGCTCCCATGACCTCTTCCGACGACATGTTGTTGAACTCCTTGAGCAGCGCATCCGGAACCTTGGGCCTGCCGTCGGGAAAGCGGTCGAACGGATTCTGTGCGGTGTACTTGATCATCTCCTCACGGGTCAGGGAGTTGATCTGTGCCAAGGCAGGCGAGGTGAAAACAAAAACCGCCCACAAGGCAGCAACGATCCTTATTTGCAGTCTCCACATAGCCATAACCTCCGGATCCGTTTCATTTACGCATCATTTGACACTTGCGGCGAGCTTTTCCGTTTCCGCAACGCCGTTGTTCCCTGACGGCAGATTGGCGAATCCGCCGACGAAACTCCCTTTCCGGAAAACGCACATCCCGTTCAGGTACTTGTCCGTCGCCGTGAACGCCTCCTCGGCGATCCGGACCGGCGTGGTTTGTCCGAAGCGCTCCTTCAGTTTGGCGAACACCTGAGCAGCGGATTCAGGGGATGATTCGCGGACAAGAAAGCCCTTGCCCGACTGGTATTGCGCGACATACCCGGTCTTCAGCAATCGCAGTCCCAGTACGCTCTCCGGCACCAACCGTATCGAGTCCGAAATCAGGTTTTCCGTTGGGAACCACCCGATGGCGTCTGGCAGGGTCGACCGCCCCTGTATGTTCTTTTCAATAACAGAAAGGAATGCCCGGAGTGTTGCGCTGAAGTCTTTTTCCGGATTGGCGGAGATTTCGACGTAATACTTGTCCTTGACGAAAAACCCCTTCCTCGGTGTGATCTGGCCCGATGCGCCGATCTTTTCAGTCGGCAGCCGGGGATCGCGGGTGGAGGTGAACATCCCGTATGCGAACTCGGCGTCTTCCATTTCGGAGACATCGATATTGAGCGTGGCATCTCCGGACTGGCAGCTGATCCCCTTCATCCCGACGAAATGATACAGGAGATACGCCTCGGCGTTGCCATCCATGTAGTCAAAGAGATTGTCGGGCCCAAAGCTCCGGGCTGGACCTTGCTGTGTCCATCCCGGGACTGCCGTGCACGGCGGCAGTTGAGCCGCCGCCGTGCCGACGAACATCAAGACGCCGGCCGCAATCATTGCGATTTTCATGCGAACAGCTCCTGTGCAGTTTGCAGCCGTTCCGCCACTCGGACTCCATTCGGGCAACGGATGGTGCAGGTACCGCAATCCTTGCAGCGCACATCCCTCACGTCCGATGGAAGCGCAAGGAAGCTTTCACGAGCAAGCTGAAATTCTCCATAACCCTCTGAATAGCTCAGGTAGCGGAGCATGTCGGACACCGGCAGGCCTTTGGGACACTGGCCGGCGCAGCTGCCGCAGGTGCGGCAGTACAGCGGCCGGATGTATTCCAGTTGGGCAAATAGGATTTTCTGGTCGGCATCTGAGAAAGGCACCGTCATGGCCTTCATGTTCTCATCCAGCTGCTCCATGTCGGTGATGCTGGGAATTGTGGTGCCTACATTCTTGTTTTTCAGAACCCACTTCAGCGCGGCCAGCATGGCGCCGTCGCGCTTCAGGGTATCGTACAGCTTTTGACCCGGCTTGGCGGTGCGGAAGCCGCCGGCCATGACCTTCATCGCCACAATGCCCAGCCCCTGCTTTATGGCCGACTCGATGACCGCGTCCATTCCGGGATCCATGCTGAAGTTGTAGGAGGTGAGAATCACATCGAAATGAGGCAGCTTTTCGATCACCGCCGGGAACAGCGCGGGCTGGCCTGAGTGAGTGCTCACTCCGATGAATCGTGTCTTGCCGGCTTTTTTGGCGATCTGCTGCGCTTCCAGAAGCCCGTCGGACAGATCTTCCGGCCTGCTTTTGCCGTGCAGATACCAGATATCAACATGATCCGTTCCCAGTTCGGTCAGGCTTGTGTCCAGATGCTGCAGCGCTTCTTCCTTCGTTCTGGCCCCGGTCTTGGTGGATAGAACGAGATCCCTCCTCTTCGCCTTCAGGGCCGCCCCTACCATGCGCTCATTGTTGCCGTTTTGGTAGCTCCGCGCCGTATCGAAATAGGTGATGCCGAGGTCGGCTCCTCGTTCAATCACGCTCGGATCGGAAGTGATCATGCAGCCAAATCCGACACTCGTCACCTTCAGACCTGTCTTGCCTAAAACGCGATAACTCAGCCCGGCAGGCGATGCCAGAAGTGGCATGGTGTCTTTCGGTCGCGTTTTTGAGGTTGATGCCATGGCCGCAGCCGGGAGTGCCATACCAGCGGTCACCAGGAAATTCCTGCGCGATGCCTTGTCGTTCATATACCCCCCTTTTCTCCTTGCTCTTTAAGCATCAACCAGATAGTGATCGGAAATCGGTGTCACCCAGCCGAGGTTCAAGGGCAACTCCTCCATCGGGCCTCTCCACTGAAGCATCAGATCGACGTCCGAATGGAGACGGTATTTCTTCTGAACGGATGCGAACTGGGCGCCGCGGATGTCGATCCTGGACAGGTCCCATTGCCCGATGCCGACTTCGCCGCAATATTTCAGCCAGCCAAGCCACTCCGGGTCGACTCCCATCACTTCCGCGCCGACGCGGTCCGCCGCCACGAAATCGGTGGAAGCGATGGCGACACGAGAGGGGACGGGTGTTCCCGAAGCGGGCCCGTTACCTTCCATGCCTTCGTAGCCGTCGATGACGGCTACGCCCCAGTGCGCCTGCAGTCTCTGCGCCGTCAGATACATGTTATAGATGCCCTGACGGATTCCGACGTGATACCGCCGCTTGTCGTTCCACCGCCGGGTATCTTTGGGACCCTGGTGAAGCGGCGCACCCAATACCATATTCTTGATGGACAGCGTGACCACAGCCATGTTGTGCGTCTTCAAGCATGCTGCGCTGAAAATGAAAGCTTCCGGGTCGACCAACCGCGCCGCCAGCCTCACCGGCACGACGTGGATGTCGTAATCGATCAGCGGCAGAAGCACATACTGCCCCTCTTCGTTCAGGTCCAGGAGGCTGACTTTCCCGTACTCCTTGGTCAACGCGGGGTATTTGAAGAATTCGAATCCCGTCATGGTGTTGCCGGCCGAAGATTCCGCGATGATGACGGGACCTTTGAAGCGTCGTTCGAGGTAATCGAGAATGCCGCGCAACGCATCCGCGTGTGTGGCCGCCAGCTGATTGTTGGTTGCAACGTTGTTAGGCTTGATTACTACGTACTTCTTACTTTTTAGCTTCGGCTTGATCTGCTCGTCGATTGCCATCAGGGCTTCATAAACGTTCTTGCGGCGGTCGTCACCGTGGACAAGCGATACGCTGGAACGCGTGGCTACTGCCGGGAACGGATCGGGGTGCCCCCGCGGCGTGCGGCCGGTGTCGCCGAACGGCCTTGCTGTTTGAGTCTTGGGCTGCTGCCGGCTTGCCCAGGCGTAGCGGCTCCCAAGCATGGATCCTGCCGCTAATCCTGCCAGATGAAATAGACTCCTGCGTGAAAAAAGCCCGGACATGATGGTTCTCCTTTGCGATGGATGCTGCACACTTATAAATGTTGATCGGCCCCGCTGTCAACGAACAGTGAACCGCATTTTCGGACTAGTACCCTTCCGGGATGATCCAAAAGCTCTCCTTCCAGGAACCGCCCGGCGGGATACTCTGCAGGTCCCTGAACAGCCCCGCATGCGCCAGGTTGAAGACATTGGTCGTGCCGACCATGGGCTCAAAACAGATAAAATTGCGTCCCGGCGGGGAGTATATGACCGCGACATCGTATTTTGCGCCGAAGACGATCCTGATCTTCTGTTGTTTCCCCTGCACCCAGAACTCGGCGTGGCCTGCGGCGTCTCGCACGAGGTCGGTGAATCCGGTGTCGAGGGCCTGGCCGCGCAGCGGTTGAGGATCGGACAGTGTTGCCGGCCTCATCTCTCCGGTCGGAATGAGCGCATCCGAGACCATCACCTGGCTTCGTGCCGGCACATGAATCCTGCAGTCGTCGCGCGGCAAATCTTCGATCTGGTAGTAGGTGTGGTAGCCCAGCGAGAGCGGCATGGAATCCGAAGACAGGTTTTCAACTGCGGTTTCCACTTCCAGGGCGCCATCCATCAGGCGGTAGGTCACCTCGATGTTGTGCGCGAAGGGGAATTGGGCCATCCAGTCCGGCCGGCGCCAGAACTCCAGGCGGGAGGTCACGGTGGCCGATCGGCCGTCGGCCTGAATGCGGATCACCTTCCATTCCCGTGCATAGACCAGCAGGCCGTGCATCGGATTCTTGTTGCCATCGTAGCGGTAGTTTTTGAGTTCCGGATTCAGCAGGAATCTTTTTCCATTGGCCCAATATCCATCCCCTTGGATCCGGTTTGCCCACGGGGCCAGCAGCGGATTGCCCAGCATAACCGGCTTGTCAGCAAACTCCTTGAGATTCTGATACGGCGACCAAAGGACGTGCTTGCCGTTCGCCTTGATCTCGTAAGCGTTGTTGCCGAGCGACGGCACAACGGAAACCTCGATCTTGTGCGCGTTGTCCTTAAGCTGGATCACCTCGATGCCGTCGATCGTGACCTGCTGTGCGGAATAATTACTGGCTTGCATCACGAGGGGCACTAAGAAAAGAAGATACAGGATTGTGGAATACATAAGTTCTCCCGATATCCACGAACTTGTCGATCAGATCGCCTCAGGAGCGATCGCTGATCTCACGCTTCGCTTTATTCAGCCATTCCGGATTGATGGTGACCCCCCAGCCGGGACCGGCGGGGATTGCGACTTTGCCGTCGCGCACCTGCAGCGCCGGCTGGTAAAGGTCCTTTGTCCATGGGTCGTTCTCGATTGTGAACTCCACGTGCGGCCCTGCATTGGCAATGGCGCCCATCATATGTAGGGCAAAAACCGTGACCATGGAAAGATTCGCGGAGTGCGGCACGCACTTGAGCCCCGCCATTTCCGCCATCGCGGCTACGCGGAGCGCCCGGGTGAGTCCGCCGATGTAGCAGATGTCCGGTTGGACGATATCCACCGCGCGCATGCGGATCATGCGCTGCCACTGGGCGAGGTCGTTGTCCTGTTCGCCTCCCGCAACCGGGATCTTCAGAGCCTCTGCGACCTGAGCCGTCCACTCGAGTTCCCAATAAGGACAGGGTTCTTCAAAATGCCCGAAATCGTGCTGCTCGAGCATCCGGCCCACCTGAATAGCCTTGGGCGGGGTGAAGCAGCTGTTGCCGTCGCCCAGAAACGTGACTCCGGCTCCCAGCGCCTTGCGCACCGCCGGGATGAGGGCTTCCGTGCGCCCGGGCCACTGATCTTCGTCGTGCCCGTTCACCTTTCCGAGCCGGACCTTGAAAGCCATGAATCCCTGGCTGTCCCGCAGCCGCAGCAGGCGTTGTGCTTCCTCCTCCGGCTTGATGGTACGGCTCATGCTGGAACCGTAAGCCGGGAAAGGTCCGGGCTTCCCTCCCAGCAGTTCACATACACTCTTGCGCTCTCGTTTGCCGAGCAGGTCCCAGATGGCCGTGTCCAGGCCTGTCAACGCACGGCAGATGAAGGACCATGGATATTTGTAGTTCTCCTCGATGCACTGGTCGACGAGCGTGTTCAGATCGGCCGGGTCCCTGCCCAGCGCCAACGATGCGATCTTCCTGTGCAATACTGTGGCAGAGATATCGACATCATAGGGCGAAAGTTGACCGTATCCCTCCGATCCGTCATCGTTGCGGACGCGCACGATCCCGAGGTTCGTCCCCTGGGTGAAACTCTCGATGCTCTTGATCTTCAGTCCGGTCTTGCGTCCGAGTGCGGACACGTTAGACGTCGATCCGCCGACGACAGGCGGCAAGTACTGCCGGGCTGCGGCGGGCCCTGCATCCGGCAGAACGGTGGCGCTGATTCCTGCGGTGGCCAGCGTTTTCACAAAAGCGCGGCGATTTGTCTTCATTTGGGTTCTCCCGTTTCTGGCACTAATCTACTCGAAAACGACTTCAGACCGGCACGATCCAGGGAATCACATACGCGTAGAGCATGACGAGCAGGCCGACCAGCACCGCGAGGACTATGCTGTGCTTGAAAATGAAGCGGAACATGTCGGCTTCTTTGCCCGCCTGCCCGGTAGCTGCCGTCGCCACAACCAGGCTTTGAGCGGAGATCATTTTCCCCATCACCCCGCCGGCACTGTTGGCCGCGCCCATCAAGACCGGGCTTATACTGAGCTGCTCCGCGGTAATTTTCTGCAGATTCCCGAACAGTGCATTGGATCCGGCATCGGTTCCCGTCAATCCCACCCCGAGCCATCCCAACAGGGTTCCGAACAGCGGGAACACCCAACCAGTGCGGGTCAAGGTCAGCCCGAGAATAGTGTCCATTCCGGAATAACGCGTGATGTAGGCCAGTCCAACCATACAACTGATCGCGAGCAGCGAGGGGCCCAGCTGTCGAAAGGAACGAATCAGGATGTCGAGCGCCCTGCGCAGCGATACACCGAGAAACGGCGCCGTAGCGAAAGCGGCAAGAAAAAGTGCAGTCCCGGGCAACGCCAGGAAATTCAGGTTTATCCGCGCCTCTTCTGGTGCGGGTTGCGGCACGACCGGAGGCACGCGGACAACCTGGTTGTGCAGGCCCGGAAGCGGAAAGGTGAGGGCACTGAATTTCAAGTGCCGGTTGATCGTCGGCATGGCATAAAAAAAGATCAGCAGGGAAGCGAGAATGAAGGGCGACCATCCTTTGAGGACTGCACCGACGGAATGCCGGGTCGCGACAACTTGAGCATTCGAGGACCTGGATGCGTTGGTCCCGCCTGCGCAAGCGCTCGTCGCGGTGACCTGGACCTCCCAGGAGTCGCCGGACATGATGTTCCTTGGCCGCCACAACTTGAGGAATCCCACCATGACCAACAGCGAGAAGATCGCGGCCACGATATCGACAAGCCCAGTCTCGCCGTACGTGGCCCACGCAAACTGGACCGCGGCGAAGGAAACCCCGCTGACGACCAGGGCCGGCAACACTTCGCGCGTCTGTTTCCAGCTGAAGCTGGCGAGCATCAGCCACACCGGCAGCATGAGGGAGAACGGCGGCAGAATTCTCCCCAGCATGGCATTGAATGCGTGCTCGGGCAGCCCGGTGACCCCGGCCAGCACCCGCACCGGATTTCCTACGCCGCCCCAGGCCACCGGCGCGGTGTTTGCCAACAGGCAGATCGTCGCGGCCTTAAACGGCGGGAATCCGAGTCCGATCAGGAATGAGCCAGCGATGGCCACGGGTGCACCCCCGCCGCCGGTGCCCTCCAAAAAGGCGCCGAAACAGAAGGCAATCAGGATCATCTGCAGACGGATGTCTTGCGAAAGAGAGGCAATCGATTCCTTCATGACCTCAAATTGGCCGGTTTCGAGCGCGACGTTGTAAAGGAATATGGAACCGATGACAAGCCAGGCGATCTGGAAAAAGCCGAATACGAATCCGTGCAGCGCCGCGTTGGCAATCAAAGGCGCGGGCATCCGAATCGCGAGTCCGGCGAGTGCGATTGCCATAACGATGCCTGCCAGGGCTGCGATCCACACCTTTTTCTTCAGCACCAGAAGTACGAAAAACAGCGTCAATACCGGCATGGCCGCCATTGCGGTCGAGGCCGGCCAGAAGTGCAGGGGATCGTAATTTTGGCTCCAGGGCATTTTCCCTCCGGATCCGTAAACGCCACCGATTATAATGAAAAACCTCTTATATCAAATCTGGGGTCTCACCGATGAGACAAATCGCACGCTTCCTTGTGGCGACGACATTCACGGCGTTGGCGATTGCCGCGTGGTTTGATCATGGTATTGGAGAAACTGTGCACCCGTCAGGGTATGTCGTCTATGTCGGCACCTACACTCGGCAGCAGAGCCGGGGCATCTACGCCTTCCGGTTCGATCCGGCGGCTGGCAAGGCAGCAACCGTTGGCCTGGCAGCCGAGGCCGAAAATCCGTCGTTTCTCGCCATCCATCCGAATCGGCAGTTTCTGTACGCGGTGAATGAAATCTCCAATTTCCAGGGAAGAAGGGCCGGCAGCATCAGCGCCTACAGGGTGGGCAAGCGGCCCGCCATGCTACAGTTCATCAACAGGATGTCGACGCAGGGTGATTCGCCCTGCCACGTGACCGTGGACAGGACCGGAATAGCTCTGTTTGTGGCCAACTACGGCGCCGGCAGCGTCGCCTCAATTCCTATTATGAAGGATGGCAGCCTGTCAGACGCATCCAGCCTGGTGGAGCATGCCGGCAGCAGTGTCAATCCCCAGCGGCAACAGGGACCTCATGCCCATGAGGTCGTCCTCTCGCCCGACGGCCGACTCGGCCTCGTCCCGGATCTGGGTCTCGATAAAGTGTTTGTCTATGGATTTGACAGAGCGCGAATTGCGTTCTCCACGCCGCCTGTGTTCGCAGCGAAACTCGAGCCAGGCTCGGGGCCGCGCCACCTGGCTTTTCGCCCGGATGGCAAATACACCTATGTCGTCAACGAACTGCGCTCCACCGTGACCGTTTTTGCGTACAGCCGGAAAGAGGGATCATTGACGGAACTGCAGACCGCCTCGACTCTTCCGAAGGATTTTGCAGGGACGAGCACTTGTGCCGAAATCGCCGTCCATCCCAACGGCAGGTTCCTCTATGCTTCCAATCGAGGCCACGACAGCATTGCCGTTTTTGCCATTAACAGGTCAAACGGCACGGTCGTTCTACAGGGGCAGGTGCCCACACAAGGCAAGACTCCGCGCCATTTTGCGATCGATCCGACGGGAGGCTGGCTGTTAGCTGCCAACCAGGGATCCAACAACGTAGTGGTATTTCGGATTGACGCTCGTACCGGGCAACTCGCGCCGACGGGTGAATTTGTCGTCGTTCCTTCTCCCTCCTGCATTATCTTTGTCGCATCCTGACCTCCGCCTGCCAGCGCGAGGCCGCGAGGACGCAAAGTCATCGTGGAGGTGCGTTGCTTATGCTTTTGCGTTTCTCTTTCAAATCCGGCCGAATTTCGCGATCGCTTCTTTCAGCGATTTGAAGCGCTCGATGAACGGGTACATCGAGTGCTCGGTGAAATCCAATTCCTGCGCTTTCTTCAGGATCTCGCCGGCTTTTTCGGCCGGAACCACGACGACGCCGTCTTCATCCGCCGCAATGATATCTTTTGGCCGCACCTGAACCCCCGCGCAGGTCACGGGGATATTGACGCCAACGCAGCGATAGTGGCCGACGGTGGTGCCGGGCGATACGCCGCGGCCGTAGATAGGAAATTGTATGCGCTGGATCTGCGGCAGATCGCGGATCGAAGCGTCCACGACCGCGCCTGCAAAGCCGCGCACCTTCATGGTCGTGGCCATCAGCCCGCCGACGGCACCGAAGTCCAGTCCATTTTCAAGCACGATGACGTAAACCGAACCCGCCGGCGAGTTGTCGATGGCATCAATCATCCCCTGGGTAGCGGCCGCCCCTTCCTTTTGCTCTTCCTTCTTGAGAAGAACAGTGACCGCAGGTCCGGCGAATTTCGTTTTGAACAGCGCCCGCATATCGTGATGCATGTAGTTTTGCCGGCCGTACAGCTGTTCGATCGCGTCGGCAACCGAAGAGACCTCGGTCTGGCGAAATCCCTCGATCAACGGATCCTCGGCAGCCGGCGCGGACCTCCAGAATGCGACAGCCGCCAGTATCATGAAGGCAAACACCACAAACAGAATCGATCTTTTCATGTGCAAATCCTCCCTGAGGGTATGCGGGCCCATCATACACGTCAAACTTGCGTTCTTCCTATGCTCTTCATTTTCGGGCGGCCGCGCAGCCCGGAGCCGAGCACGTGAGTGAGAGCTCCTTTTTATGGATGTTCATGTCGCATCTTCTCCGAAACCAACCGACTGCGGCGTCGCCTGTTTTCGCGTGTGAATAAACACCTATTTTGTACTATGATCGGACAAAATTTCCTTATTGTGGCGCCAAGTCAGGTGGAGATCTGCACCCATCACGAGTGGACGCGCATGAAAATCGACGAGGGGAGGTACAAATGCAGCGAGATATACGGCGCCCCGCGCGATCCGCAGCTCCGGCAGGAACATGAGGAGTATCTCAAACAGAGGCTCGCTCTGTTCCGAAAATAAGTAGGCCCCGTCCGCCGGACGGGGCAGGGGATCGAATAATCCCGAGCCCTGAGCGCCGTGCGGCGCCCGGCGCCCACTTCGCTCGCCCATTTTCATGCGTCTTTGGGTGCGCCACGGCGCGTGAGGGACTGCTTCGAAAACAGCGGGAGGTGAGACAATGAGCTCTGCGCACATCTCACGACGCCAGATCATGAAGGCCATTGGCGTGACGGCGCTCTCCGGCCAGGCGGCCTCCGCTGCGGCCGTCCGCGCATTTCAACAGAAGCAGGCCGTCGGCCCGGTGCACGCGCCCAAGATCTGCATGGGAATTTCCAGTCGGTCGAATGAGGCCGATATGCGCCGCCTGAAGCAGCTTGGCGTGGATTATGTGCTGATGGGCGGACCCGCAATTCCCTGGCAGGAATCCACCATTCGCAGCACCATGGACCGGCTCAAACAGGGCGGCCTGACTGTCTGCAATATGATGATCTCAGGATTTCCCAGCACGATCTATGGAAGGCCGGGCCGTGACAGCGAGATTGCCAAGGTCAAAGAATCGATTGCAGCCGCGGGAAAAGCCGGATTGCCTGTCGTGGAGTACAACTTTTACGCTCACCGGGCCATGGAAGGATATTTCGAGGTCACTGGCAGGGCCGGCGCCGGCTATACCGGTTTTGACTACGACAAAATGAAAGATTTGCCGCCCCTCCCCGAGGAAGGCGCCCGCAAGCTCGAAGAAATGTGGGAAAACATCACGTACTTTCTCAAGGCCGTGATTCCTGTCGCCGAGAAATCCGGCGTCCGGCTTGCGTTGCATCCGAACGATCCGCCGGCGCCCCTCAGCCGGGGGTCGGAACAGATCATGGGGACTATCGAAGGGTGGAAACGCCTGATAGAGACGGTGAAGAGCCCGGCCAACGGCATCACGTTTGACTGCGGTGTGACGCGCGAGATCGGCGGCGATGCTGTTTCCGTGTGTCGTTACTTTGCCACCCGGGATCGCATCAACCACATGCATTTCCGGAACGTGCGCGTGCATGTCCCGCGCGAGAAATACGAAGAGGTTTTCATCGACGAGGGCGAAGTTGACATGTTTGCCGTTATGAAAGAAGTCGTCCGGAACCGCTACGGCCTGGCCATATATCCCGAGCACCCGCGAGCGCTGGACTACGACCGCGAGGTTGCGAAGCCATCAGGAGGACTGCGCGGATATCCGGGCGGCGGCGGCTACGCCGGCGACGTCTTCAACGTGGCATACACCCGGGCGATGCTGCAGGCGGCGATCGTCTCGGTGCGGTAGAGATTGGTGCACTACATGGAAGCGGCATCCACATCGCTCTCTCAATAGGAGCACTTATATGTACCAGCTTCAAACGCGCAGGGAATGGTTGATTCGCACAAGTTCGGCAGTGGCGGGCGCTTACCTGGCCGGAGTGCCCTCGATCTGGACGGTCACCGCACCCACGGCTCCGGTCGCGGTCGCAAAGTGCATGACGTACGATTCCGCGGAGCTTCTGGTGGTAATGGCGAAAATGTTCGATCGGATCGGCGGCCTCGGGCGCGTCGCCAAGGGAAAAACAGTAGCCGTCAAGGTCAATCTTACCGGCGGGCCGGACAACCGGCTCAATGGCCAGCCGCTGGAAGATACGCACTACACGCATCCTCAGGTGATTGCCGCGGCCGTGCATCTGATCGGCCAGGCGGGTGCTCGCCGCATCCGGATCTTGGAAAGTCCGATGTCCACGGCGGGTCCTGTTGAAGAATACGTCTCCCGGGGTGGCTGGAACCCGCGCGACATCCTGGGCGCCGCGGCCAACGTCGAATTTGAAAACACGAATTTCCTCGGAAACGGCAAAAAGTATTCGCGGCTGAAGGTGCCGTTCGGCGGTTATCTGTTTCCGGCCTATGATCTGAACCACTCGTATGAAGACTGCGACGCCTACGTCAGCGTGGCCAAGATGAAGGAGCATGCCACGGCGGGCGTGACACTTTCGATGAAAAACAACTTCGGGATCACGCCGGCCTCAATCTATGGATCCGGTGGTGGAAAAGAAGAGCCGGATGAGAACCCGCGATCGTCGCGCCAACTGATCCACACGGGCGCCCAACAGCCGGCCAAGCCGGCGCCTGCCGAAAAAGATCCTAAATCTCCACGGGATGGAGGCTATCGCGTGCCCCGCGCGGTTGTGGACCTGGTTGCGGCCCGCCCCATCGACCTTGCCATCGTGGAAGGGATCAGGACGATAACCGGCGGCGAAGGACCATGGGTTCGAGGAGCGCTCACAATTGTGAATCCCGATGTGATTGTGGCCGGGAAAAACCCGGTGACCACCGATGCCGTGTGCATGGCTATCATGAACTTCGACCCGATGGCCGACCGCGGCACTCCGCCATTCGAGACCTGCGACAGCACCCTGCGCCTGGCGGAAGAAATGGGCCTAGGCACGCGCGACCTGAAGCGCATAGAAGTTGTCGGCACTCCCGTCAAGCAAGTGATGTTCGACTTCGCCACCATCCGCAGACAGCGGCGAGCCGGCAAGAAATAGGCGGAACTGGGACCGCGGGCGTCTCGCCCGCATCGGACAGCGGTTGACTCCAAAGTCGTACTTGATCACTGAACCGGCGGGCGGGATGGTCCCCGCCCACGTGTGAATGGTGTTTTTTGAATGAAGGAGGACTCCTGGATGATGAAAGAATCCGTGGGAAGGCTGATGGGGAGGCGTGAGGTTCTCCAGACGAGTGCGGCCGCATTCACGAGCGCATCCCTGGCAGATGGCGAATTCGACTCCGTTCTTCAGTTCACGAAAACGGCTTCCAAACCCTCGGAGTTGAGAATTACCGATCTTCGTGTGGCTGTCGTCGCACGGGCGCCGATGACCTGCCCGATCATCCGGATCGACACCAACCAGGGCATCTCCGGATTCGGCGAGGTGCGTGACGGCGCCAGCAAGACATACGCCCTGATCCTGAAGAGCCGGCTTCTCGGCGAGAATCCGTGCAACATCGACAAGACCTTCCGCAAGATCAAGCAATTCGGTTTTCACGCCCGCCAGGGGGGCGGTGTTTCAGGTGTCGAAACGGCACTATGGGATCTTGCCGGGAAAGCCTACGGCGTGCCCGTGTACCAGATGTTGGGAGGCAAATTCCGCAACCGGATCCGCTGTTATGCCGACACAGACAGCTCCCGCGATCCCAAGGTCTTCGCACAGCGCCTCAAAGCGCGGATGAACCAGGGATTCACCATGCTGAAGATGGACCTCGGCATCAACCTGCTCCAAGGGATTGCCGGAGCCGTCACACGCCCGTTGGGCCAGACGGACGCCGAAGTGAACCTCACCGAGCACATGTTCACTGCCATCGACATCACCCCGAAAGGGATCGAAACTCTGGCCGACTACGTGGCCCAGGTGCGTGAAGTCATCGGCATGGAAATACCTCTGGCCGCGGACCACTTCGGCCACATCGGCGTCAACGCTTGCATCAAGCTGGGCAAAGCGCTGGAGACGTACAACATGGCGTGGCTCGAAGACATGATCCCCTGGCAAAACACCGAGCTCTGGAAAAAAATCACCGATGCGATTGATGTGCCGACCTTAACGGGCGAAGACATCTACCTCAAAGAAGGGTTCGTCGAGCTGGCAAAGAACCACGCCGTGGACATGCTTCAGCCCGACCTGATGACTGCCGGCGGGATCCTCGAGACCAAGAAGATCGGCGACGCCTGCGAGGAGCTCGGAGTTCCAATGGTACTGCACATGGCGGGGACGCCAATCGCCTGCATGGCAGCCGTCCACTGCGCCGCGGCGATGGAAAACTTCCTGGTCATGGAAAACCATTCCGTGGACGTCCCCTGGTGGGGAGATATAGTGAACGGCATTGAAAAGCCGATCGTCAACAAAGGCTACATTGCCGTCCCAGAGGGGCCTGGTCTGGGCATTGCCTCGCTCAACGACGAGGTGATACGACAGCATCTCCAAGAGCCCGGATATTTCGAGCTCACGACGGAATGGGACCGGGAACGCTCGAATGACAGCTTGTGGAGCTGATTTGACCGTTTCGGAATTGGTAACGGAATCGCACTAAGTTAAGGAACTGACGCTCATGACATGGACGTGGTCTTGGGCGTGGTCGTGGTCGTGGACGAAAAGCACGAACAAACGATCCGACAGAACTCCAATCGTGGCAAACACGGGAGCTCAGTCGTCCACGGCTACGACCACGTCCACGACCACGAGATGTGCGCCCTAACTTAGTGCCATTCGAATCGTCATCGGAATCGGTATCAGACGAAGCGGAATAAGGAGGCGGTATGAAGCGACGGGAGATATTGGAAATGGCCGCGATTGGCGGCGTGGGTGGATGGATATCGTCCGCCGAAGCGATGGCGCAGGAGAAGCCGGTCCAGGCTGTCCGTGGAATGCCTTCCCCAAAGATCAGGGATATATCCGTGATCACCACGCAGCCCGGCGGTGTGCGGCTCATCGTAGTCAAGGTTACAACCGACCAGGACGGGCTGTACGGGTACGGGTGCGCCACGTTCACACAGCGCGCCGACCTGGTGGTGCCCGCCGTGGAGAAATATCTGCGGCCGCTGCTGATCGGCAAGCCGGCCGACCGCGTCGAGGACACCTGGCAAATGTGCTACAACTCGTCCTATTGGCGCAATGGCCCTGTGCTCAACAATGCGATCAGCGGCGTGGACCAGGCGCTCTGGGACATCAAGGGACGCCAGGCGGGCATGCCTGTGTACCAGCTCCTGGGCGGCAAATGCCGCGAAGCGGCGGCGAGCTACACGAGCATCGGCGGCAATGATGTATCGCAGATCATCGACGGCGCCAGGAAAGCGATGGCCCAAGGGTACCGCTACATCCGCCTGCAGATCAGCGTGCCCGGCATGTCCGGCTACGGGGCTGGGTCCGGGCCGGCTTCGGCGCCGAAAGCGCAGGCTCTTCATAATGATCCGGTCTTCGAGCCCGGCCCATACATCCGGCGGGCGTTGAAGATGTTGGAAGAATGCCGTAAGCAGCTTGGTGACGACATCGAACTGCTGCACGACATTCATGAACGCGTGTCGCCGCGGCAGGCGGTTCAATTCGCCAAAGATGTGGAACCGGTGAAGCTCTTCTTCCTGGAAGACGCGCTCTCGCCTGAGGACATCGCCTACTTCCGGCAGATCCGCCAGCAGTGCAACACGCCGCTGGCCATGGGAGAACTGTTCAACAGCCCGCATGAATGGGTGCCGCTCATCTCCGAAAGAATGATCGACTATATCCGCATTCATATTTCCCAGGCGGGCGGACTGACACCTTGCCGCAAGATCGCGCAACTTGCCGAACTCTTCGGAGTGAAAACAGCGTGGCATGGGCCCGGGGATGTCTCCCCAATCGGCCACATGTGCAACCTGCACCTGGACCTGGCCAGCCCGAATTTCGGTGTCCAGGAAGGTGGTGTAATACGCGGTGTGGAAGCGGAAATCTTCAAAGGTTGCGAGACTTTCAAAGATGGATACCTCTACGCCAACGATTCACCGGGCTGGGGAATCGAAGTTGATGAGAAACTGGCGGCAAAATATCCTTTCCGGTCTGACGCCGCCCGTGGCGGCCTGAATGGCGGCTGGGGCGTCATCCGCCGCCTCGACGGCACGGTGATTAAGCAGTAATATCACAACACCTCATGGACAATGGTTCGTTCGACGGGTCTTATTCCAAGGAGAGAACGGTCGATGAGTCTGCTCAATCGTAGATCGTTGTTCCGAAGCGCTGGCGCGGCCCTGGCCGGCGCCTTCAGCCTGCGCGGGCTTTCCGCCGCCGTGCAGGAAACCGCCACGCAGTATCAACGGCCCAAGCTGAAAATCACCGACGTGAAGACAGCGAATCTCCCGGGCTTCCACGTTCGAATCTACACGGATCAGGACCTCGTCGGGGAGGGAGAAGGGGTTGACGCGGTCAGCGGCGCGGCGGGCATCATCGCGGGCTTTCGTCGTTCCCTGATCGGCCAGAGTCCCTTGAACATCGAAGCGATTTGGGAACGCATCCGGACCGGCGGCACCTTCGCCGGCGCGCAGGCGGGCCAGTTCACGGCGGCGTTGACCGCGGTGGAGATTGCGCTATGGGACCTCGCGGGAAAGTCTCTGGGACTGCCGATCTATCAATTGATGGGCGGCAAGGTGCGGGACCGCATCCGCGTCTATTGCGATTCCGGCGTCAACAACCGCAACGACCCTCAGGCCAGGATGTTCATCCAGCAGATCATCGACAACGGCTTCACCATGGCCAAGATCGACATCGATAACGCGGCCGACCCGGCGCGGTTCGACCGTGTGAACTGGACTGCCAACAACGCCGAGATCGACCACATGGTGGACAAGGTGGCGTTCATGCGGGAATCGCTGCCGAAGGCGATCGAATTGGCGGTGGATATGCACGGCCGGTACGACTTGGGCACGGCCAAGCGTGTGGCCAGGGAACTGGAGCCCTTCCGGCTGGTGTGGCTTGAAGAGCCGGTTCCGGCCGAGAACATCGATGCCATGCGCGACGTCCGTCAGTCGACCCATACGCCGATCTGCTGCGGCGAAAACATCTATATGCGGTGGGGCTTCAGGGAGTATCTCGAAAAGCAGGCCGTGGACATCATCATGCCCGACGTTCAGAAGTGCGGCGGCCTGCTCGAGGCCCGCAAGATCGCGGATATGGCGCACACCTACTACACGCCGATTGCGCCGCACTCCCAGGCGTCTCCGATCGGCGCCATGGCGACGGCCCACGTCATGGCCTGCTGCCCGAACTTTCTGGTAGTGGAATGGCACTGGGGGCACCCGGCGGAGCGCTGGAACCGGTGGAAAGAGTTTGTCAGAGAGGGGGACATCATTCAAAAGGGCTACATCACGGTGCCGGACCGCCCCGGCATCGGCGTCACCATGAATGAAGAGGCGGTACGAAAAACGCTCGGCCCCGCCGGCCGCTGGTTTGATCAGAAATAGGGGGACAGGCTACGCAATTCCCGAATTAGGATCGGATCACTTAGGGAACTGCGATACGCGGACCTGCGAGCCGCGCTGGAAGAAGCCGGCGTCTATTTCGAGGGCTGAGCTGCGGTGGGGGCAGCTGTCGCTTACTTGAGGCGCTTGGCGACCAGTTCCTCGGTCGCAAACTCACCAACCTGTCGTGTGAATTTGATCTCGTCTCCGGAGATCTTCCCCTTGTATGAGATAGAGATGGCGTTGCCCTGGAAATCCAGCATCTCGACGAAGGAAACCTCTTCCCCGACTACTTTCACATCCTTTAAATCCGCCTTGTGTTTTTCCCCCATGATCTCGGATTCTGCGAGGCCGATGAGCTTCTCTCCTACGACTCGAAAAGTGAAAGTGTAATTCTGTTTGCCGATCTGGGTATCGAACTCAGCCTGCCATTTTCCGGAGATATCGACAGCTCCAAAGACAACCGAGGCGGCGAGTATCATGGATGTAACTAGGGAAATCCTCATTTGAAATTCCTCCTTGGTTGGCGATTGCGCCTGATCGCATCTCACTCATGCATCGAGCGAATGGAACTGATTCCGTGATCCCGCTGGGAAGAATCGGCACACTCACATGATACGACTTTCGTATGGGGTTCGGTCGCTTTTCTTGTTTTGTTGCATTCCGATTTCGCAGGCCCGATAAAGTGCGATAGGTCAACTACAACACGGAACTGTATACTTCGCAAACACACAGACACCTTTGCGGTTCAGTTTCCAATCCGTACTGGATCCGAGTGGAGCGCTTTTATTCCCCCGCCCACTTCGGCGTCCAGATGCGGTATTCGCCGCTGCAATGCAGCAATCCCATCAGATACCACATGCCGTCGTAATACCGGTACTGCCCTGATGGGATCGACGCATTCCAAAGAGCCTCGACGAACTTCGCCGCGCGAGGCTGAGTAGCCGCCAGACTGGCTACCGCGTTGGTGGCCACCAGCGCGGTTGAGTGGGAGGCGCCGGTCTGGTTGCCGTCCAATGTGAACCGGTTCCCGTATGTCTCCATGCCCTTCGACTCGAAGAACGCCTGGATCTTGTCGCTCAATTGCCGCTCTCGGGGGTCGGCTGCCCACCAGGACCAGTCCACCGCCCAATTTGCGGCAGTCCTCCAGGCGTCGGGCCCGAAGTTGGCAGAAGCTTTGTTGAAGCCACTCGCCACCGGCGTGCCGTCGAAGTTGGCGTAATCGGGGGTCAGGCCGGTCACAGGATGAGTGACCTTCTGGAAGAAATCGCGGCTGACTTTGACTGCCTCGGCCCAGAAAGGCCTGTCGGCGGGAGGCCCCCAGCGGGCCCAAAGCTCGTAGAAGGCGGGGAGATGATAGGAAGGATCGGTGTGGTCAGGCCGATTCATGTTGGGAGTGAAACGCACCATCTTGTGTTCGGCGTTGAAGTGGGCGCCTTCGGTCGTCTGACCCCGGCCCGTAGGACCCGTGATCACGCCGCGGTTCTTCATGTCGCCCAAAAGCCGGTCAGCTTCCGCCTTGTAGTTGTAAATGCCGGTCCCGTCACCCCAGCGCGCAGATGCGAAGTAGAGGGCCATGACCCAGTACTCTTCGCCGTCAGGCGCCGGCGATTCGCTGTTGGGCTTTCCGTCCGTCTTCATCGACCAGGAGAAGAACCCGTAGGCCGGGTGCGTCGGAGAGCTGTTGTACATGTACGTCTTCGACCAGTTCCACAACGCATCGAATTCAACCCTTTTGTTCATCTGCACCGCGATCATCATGCCGTAGGACATACCCTCCGAGCGCACGTCCTTGTTGTTGATGTCGCTGAGGTACGCCAGCAGCCCGTTTTCATTCCTGCCGGTCTCGTAGTACACGGTCTGAGTGTTCGGATCCCCGTGAAACAGCTGCTGGAAGGCGGCATTGATTTTCGCGGTCACTTCGGATTGCGAATGACCCGCCTCGACGAAGAGGTTTCGATAGCACCCGGTGGCATAGGCGCCCGTAGCCGGAGTGCCGGCGGCGGCAGGTGTACCGCCCTGATTCTTCCGCACGGTCTGACCGGTCCCTTCCGCTCTTAGCGATTGCCCTGACTGAGCCATCGCGGCTGACAGCGCCAGCAACAATGCAATGATTGTTCTCGGCATCCCGTTCCTCCCTGCAGCTCTTGATGCTGGCCCGCCTTCGCGCACAAGGCGGGCCAGACGGATTTACCGGTCCAGCTTCGTCTCACCCGTGATCGATAGCCGCACTTCCCGGCCCGCCGCGCCGGTCCCTGGTTGTCCGCCGCCGACAAAGATGCGATACGATCCGCTGGCAACGACCCGCTCGCCCGCCTCGTTGACGTAACTAAGATCGCGCGGATCGAGCGTGAACTGGACAGGTTGCGTCTGGCCCGGAGCGATACTCACCCTCTGAAATCCTCGCAACGACCGGATCGGAGCACCAGGCAGGTTCGGGAAGATCAGGTACAGTTGCACAACTTCGTCCCCCGTTATGCGGCTGGTGTTCCGAATATCCGCGTCCACCTTCAAGCCGGCGTCCGCATTCACTGTGGATGACGAGAGCTTCACATTGCTGTACGCGAACTTTGAATAGCTGAGCCCGTAGCCGAACGGGAACAGCGGCCGGCCATCGAAATAGCGGTACGTCCGCCCCTTCATGGAGTAATCATCGAAGGGCGGCAGATCATCGGTGCTCTTGTAGAACGTCACCGGCAGCCGCCCCGCCGGATTATTAACCCCCGCCAGTGTTTCGGCGACAGCCGCGCCGCCTTCTTCGCCCGGATACCACGACTCCAGAATCGCGTTGGCATTCTTGGAGGCCCAATTGACCGCCAGCGCGCTCCCGTTCATCAACACCACGACGAGCGGTTTGCCCGTGGCTTTCACTGCCTGTAAAAGGCTTTCCTCGTCTTTCGGCAGATTAATGTTGGTCCGATCGCCGTTGCTGAATCCTTCAATCTGCATCCCGCGGCCAGCGCCTTCTTCTCCCTCCAACTGCGAGGTGATGCCGACCACGGCGACTACGATGTCCGCCTGTTTCGCTGCCGCTACGGCGTCACTTACGTCGTTCAGCAGGTTCCACTGCAGAGTCGGACCGGTCGGGCCAAAGCCGCCCCGCCCTCCGCCGAACGCGCCCGCTGGAGCGGCGGGATTCGCAGCCTGCGGCGCCGGGGGCGTGCGGAAAAACTCCACCTTCAGATCGTAGTTCTTTCCTGCTTCCAGGCTGACTTCCGCCGTCCTGAGGCGTGCCACTGCCGGATCAGGCGGAGCGCCGAATCTGCCTTGAGGCCGCGAGGTCCAATCGTCTATCACGGCCTTGCCATCGAGCCAGACGCGAATTCCGCCGGCGCCGTTGATCGTGAGCTCATACTTGCCGCTTTGCTGCGGAGTGATGGCTCCGGTCCATTGCGCTGAAAATTCCGCTCCCACTTCGGCGGGCAGAACCGATACGCCGCGGCCGCCGGGAGCCGCTCCAAATCCCGGTCCGCCAAAGCCCAACTGCGCCTCGGTTCGCGTGGCCACGGGCGTTCCGGAAAGGTCCTTGTTGTTGAAATAGACCGCCGTCAGCCCCGGCTTGCCATCCGTTGTGTGATATGCCGATGCGGGAATCGTCACCGGAAAGCGCAGGAATTTCGTCCCGGGATTGTAGGTCACCTTGGCCGAGGCGAACTGCTTCCGGATGCCATCGAGCACCGTTGTATAGCGCGAGGGAGTACCGTTGTAATTGCCCTCCAGCGCAACCAGCGAATCCGCGATGGGTCCCACCACCGCGATGTTCCTGACCGACGATTTGAGCGGCAGCACGCCATCGTTCTTCAACAGCACCATCGTTTCGCGCGACACTTTCAGCGCCAGTTGCCGATGCGCTTCGCTGTCCGCTTCCGCCGCCGGGATTTGCGCGTACTTCACCATCTCCGGCGGGTCGAAAAGCCCCAGCTGAAATCGCGCTTTGAAGAGCCGCTTGAGGTTGACGTCGACCTCCTTCTGGGTGATCAGCTGTTTCTGCATCGCCTCCAGGTAGGCTGGTGCATCGCCCCCCCCGCAGTCGTTATCGGTGCCCTTTTTCAGCGAAAAAGCCGCAGCCTCAGGCATGGTCGGCACGAACTTATGTCCCCGCCAAATGTCGGTTATGGCCCCGCAGTCCGATACCACATAGCCGTTGAACTTCCATGCGCCGCGCAGGGTGTCCTCTAGGAGGAATGTGTTGACGCAGGCGGGCTCGCCGTTGATGCGGTTGTAGGCACACATTACTGAATCCGCTTTGCCTTCCACCACCGCGGCTCGGAAGGCCGGCAGATAGGTGTCTTCCATGTCGTGCAGCGACACCTTCACGTCCACCGAGTGTCGCGTCGATTCCGGTCCGCTGTGCACGGCGAAGTGTTTCGGCGTGGCGATCGTCCGGAAATATCTCGGATCATCCCCCTGCATGCCGGTGACGTAGGCCACGGCCATGCGGCCCGTCAGGAACGGGTCCTCCCCGTAAGTTTCCTGCCCACGCCCCCAGCGCGGGTCGCGGACAATATTGATGTTCGGCGCCCAGAAATCCAACCCGAGGGCACGCCCGAACGGGGCGGCTCCGCCCGTTGCTGGTTGCCGCTGCAATTCGTGAAATCGCGCGCGCGCCTCAGTGCTGATCGCCGTCGCCATCTCCTTGATGAGTGGACTGTCAAACGTCGCCGCTTGCCCGATCACTTGAGGGAAGACCGTCACATCCCGCGTCACCACGCCGTGAGCTGCTTCGCTCCACCAGTTATAGGCGGGTATCCCCAAACGCGGTATCGCGGGGGTCGTATTGACCAACTGGCCAGCTTTTTCTTCCATGGTCATGCGCGAGACGACGTCGTCCACGCGCTGGTCGATCGGCAGGGCAGGATTCAAATAGGCGGGTTGCCCGCTGGCACCGCCCTGGCCGCGGCCGCGGCCGCCGGCGGGTGCTGCCGCAGCCGTGCCCCAGCCGGGCGGTGGGTCGTAGTCCTTGCGCGTACTGGTTTTGTCGGCCGTGGGGAAATCGTTCGGAATTTTTTGCGTCACATTGCCGGTCGCAGCCCATTCTGTTCCGCGTTGATAGGTGACGATGAATCCGACGCTGTTAAGCGCGGTAAGGTCGTGCCCCAGCAGCGTGTGAAACACGCGCCCTTTGCCGTAGGAGAGCACGATCAGCATAGGCTCGTCGCAGCCCGTGCCCTTGTTGGTTGGGTCCGAATACGCCGTTGACAGCACCGTCATGTTTTCGCCTGGCCCGCGCATCCTGGCATATAGTTCGTCGGCCGTGTGCATCCACTCTTTGGGCAGCCCCTTCGTGATGGGGTGGTCGGTCACGATATTCACCATCTTGATCGGGAGACGGGCGCCGTGGGTGCCTGCGGATCCCGGGCTGGCGTCGGCCACCAGCTTGCCCTCTTTGTAATAAAAGTGCGGTCCTGACTTCTCGTTCCTCCCTCGCCAGCCGCCGATGCCGATCATAAGGTTGAATTCGCGCCAATTCGGGAAGGCGTTATCGGCAGCATGGACGATGACGAGCCCGCCTCCGTCTCTGACGTATTTCTCAAACGAGGCCTTCAAGTCGGCGGACCAGCGTTCATCGGGCGCGTCGTAGTTGAGGACGATCACCTGGTACTTGCTCCAATCCGGCTTGAAGTTGGTGAAGTCGCCGCCACGCGGCGGAGCCGTGACCACGTCGGTCTGGAAAATGCCGGTGTCATCCAGCATTCGCTTCAAGTACGGCGTGGTCTCCTGCCAGGCGTGGTAGGGCCCGCCCGACTCACCATCCAGCAGCATGACACGGGTGGGAGGCGCGGCCACAGCAGCCGGCACGCTTAGGAAAAGCACCATCAGAATCATCGCATATATTGCATTGCGCATGTTGTCTCCCCTCACTTCCGAAAAAGTAGCGGCCTCGGACGAACTGCGGAAGCGCACTATATCGGAAAATCAGATCAATGAGGACTAAAAGCGACGCTCATCCGGCCCTAAAAGGCCAGTGGGCGCCGCATAGTTGTCTTTATGACGGTCTCCAAACCATCCAGCAAGCGGTTATTTGAAGAGCCGGGGAGCGAAGTCGTTCAAGCAGCGGCGCCACGTAAGCCATTCGTGGGCTGTTCCCGGCGACTCGAAGTACACGTTCTTGATCCCCACCTTGGTCAACTGGTCGCTGAAGTTCTTGGTGTTCGGCCCTTCCACGGAGCCGATTCCCAGGAAGAGGACCTTGACCTTCTTGTTGAACGCGGCGGCATCCGCGAACACGCCGTTGTTGGACGTCTTCGGATCGAATGTGCCACCGCGGCCGCCGCCGCTGCTGCCGCTGAAGCCGCCGATGTAAGCGAACTTGTCCAGGTTGCCGAGGCCGGTCATGAACGTCTGCATGCCTCCCATCGACAACCCTGCCATGGCGCGATTCTCGCGGCCAGGAAGCACACGGTACGTCTTCTCGATCATCGGAACAAGATCGGTGAGCATCATCTCAGTGAATGCCGACCCGGTGAAACCGGCCAGGCCGCCGCCTCGGCCGGCAGGGGCCCCTCCCCGAGCGCCCTGAGCTGGCGGCGCGGCTGCTCTTGCCGGAGGCGCTCCCATGCGGGCGTTGAATATCGAGCTATCCTCTCCTGGCTTGACAGCATTGAGGTTATCCATGACGATAATCATCGGTTTGGCCTTTTTCGCCGCAATCAGGTTGTCCAGGATAAGATCGGCGTGCCCCTGGGTATGCCAGCCCTGTTCGTTCTCCCCCCAACCGTGCAGCAGGTACAGAACGGGATAACGCGTCTTCCCGGCATCATACCCCGGCGGCGTGTAGACATAGCAGCGCCGCCATTTTCCCGTGATTTTGGAGTAGTACCACCGCTGGCTCACCTGGCCGTGCGGCACGTCTATGGGCAGATAATAGTCGACATCCGCCGGCTCGGGGATTTCGATGCCGCTGTTGTCCCAGCCGGAGCCGAAAAATGTGCGGGTCGCCGGATCAGCGACGGTCGAGCCATCGATGACCAGCGAATAATAGTGGAACCCCACTACCAGCGGCTTCGTGGTTACCATCCAGGCGCCGTCAGGCCCCTTCTCCATATCAAAGGCACCCCCGACCCTGACCTGCACCTTTTGGGCGTCGGGTGCGATAACGCGGAATGTCGCTCGACCGTCGGGGTAAACACAGGGATACTTCGCGCCCGGGACGTTCAGGCTTGAAGGCTTGCATTCGTCCGTTGCCTGCCCCCAACACATGCCGCAACAAAAGAGCAGTTCGGACATGATGATTCTCGCTAGTCTCATAAATCCTCCTCGGAGCGGTGCCTGGATTAGCGTCGCCGATCTCATCTTAACAGTCCCGGCGTTTGGTCCGATAATCGTCAAAATGAAAACGCGCGGCCGGAACTGCCAGGGCTAGTTCTCGGCCGCGCGAATTGAAATCTAGAACACGAATCGCAGCTGTAACTGCAGATTTCGAGCCCCTTGATGACCGTTGACGACACCGAAGCATGGCTGGGCACGGATGAAGTGACACGCGCAGCCCCTTCAACCCGCATGGCACCCGACAAGGTCTCTCCTCCCGGCCGGATTATTGTTTTTCTCAGTCCAGGGCATAGCGCAAACGTTCCATTTGCCCGAAAATGCAGAGCCTCAGCGCGATCAAAAAATGCGAGAAGCGAGCAAACAGAGCGCAACCCAGGATCCTGGGCGGCGCAAACTTCCCGAAGCATGAGGGCTCACACCCTCTACTCCGAGAAAAAACTCTCGGGACAAACGAGGGCCAGTTGCGAAGCGATGCGGCTGAGGTTCTCGTTGCTGCGCATTAAACCTCAGTCGTCGCTTCGCGACTCGCTCACGACAGGCGCCTTATTCAGCCGCCGGTAGGCAGTTGAATAAGGCGCATGGCGATGCACTCGGCGCGCGTCCTCAGAACGAGAATCGCAACCACACCTGTATGGTTCGCGCCCCCTGATAGCCGGTGGCCATGCCGAAGCCCGACTGTCTCGGTGTCGATCGCGTGGGAATCAGTTTGCCGCTGGAGTCGAACGGAAGATTCACGATCGTCGAATCGGTCAGGCTCGCCACTTGCATGTTGGTTTGCCGCCCGGTGATGTGGGACTGGTTGAACACGTTGAAAGCGTCGATCCGGAACGAAAGCCGCCGGCCCTCACCCAGGCGAGCCACACGGAACTCGCGCTGCAAGGCGAGATCGAACTGCTGGTTGAAGCAGCCGCGCAGGTAGTCCTGACCGGACTCGAGCCCCACGCTCCCGACTGCGGGCGGGGCAAAGGCTAAAGTGCTAAATTGCCGGTAGATATCGCTGGTGTTGCAGCCACCGCCCGGATTGCCAATAACCGTGACGCGCCCGCCGAAGTCCGGCGAGCCGGTGATTTGCTGATTGCCGGCGCCGTTCTGGAAGGACGCACCGACCGTGTATGCGCTGGCGGTATTGGCGCTCCAGATACCGGAGAGCTGCCAGTCTCTGGTCACCGTCTTCACCAATTGCTGGGCGAGACCGGAGCCGACGTTATTCAGCGCCGGGATAGCCCACACGAAATCGCCCTTGAAGGTGTGCCGGGTGGGGATGTAGTTGGTAAACAGCTCGTTGGCCTGGTCCTGGTCGGAACGATAGGACCAACTGCCGTCGGCGGCGTGTTGGATGCGCGCCCCGGCATCTCCAAACTGCTTGAGCATGATCGTGTCGCTGAGCCTGAATTGCACACCATGGGCAAAGCGACGATTTAACATCATCTGCAGAGTGTGCGAGGTACGAAAGCCGCGCGGTATCATCATGTTGATGCTGCCGAAGCCGCGGATAGAGCGCATCATGTTCTGGGTCACTGCCGCCCCGCCGGGAAGCGCGCTGGTGACCGTCGGGTCCTGATTCGCCGCCAAATAAGCGGCGCCTATATCGACGGTGTTGATGTTGATTTGTTCGACGACATTGTAGGCGTGCTCGCCGACGTAGGAGAAATCCAGCATCGTGTTAAATGGCAGCATATACTGCACGCCGGCATTCCAGGTCCAGGTGCTGGGGAGCCCGCTGTTGAGCTGGTAAACATTGAGGTTGGCAGCGCCTTGGGTGGTGAGCCCACCCATCGTCTGGAACGAGGAGTAATACAATGTCTGGCTCAGTTCGTTGGGCGGGTTTGCGATCTGGCTGTAAATGGTGTTGCCGGAGGGACGATCGAAATACATGCCGGCGCCGCCACGGAAGATGATCCTCTGCTTACCGGTGACATCATAGGCGACTCCAAAACGGGGCGCCGGGCGGAGCGCCGGCCAGTTGTAGGTAGTGGTAGGTACTGGGTCTGTTCCCGACGGAACCAAACCGTTGATGAAATTCCCCGAACCCGGCACCAGCGTGCCGATCGCCACGGCTGTGTTAGGCCCCAGCAGTTGGCCGGTGCGCGGGTCCTTCGCCTGGCGGTTCGAGCCGCTGCAGGGATAGGTCGTGGCGCAACCCGCCAAATAGTAGAGCGGCGCACTGGATAGGCTCCATTTGTCGGGCAGCCAGTTCACGCCCTGCCCCAGCGAGTCGTATTGCGGCTGCTGATGGACGAGGCGCACGCCGAAGTCCAGCGTGAGCCTGGCATTAACCCTCCAGTTGTCCTGGATGAAACCCTCGAGATTGTTATAGACGTAATTGCCCTCGACGTACTTCGACAACTGGTTGTACGAGCTGAAAACGCCCACCGCCGCGTTGGCGAAGCCGAACCCGGTGTCCAGCAAGTTGTTCGAGTCGTTTCCAAAATTGATGTTGCCCTGCCACGTCCCCGCCAATGACTGCTGCGCCTTGTAGCTGTGGTTCCAATAAAAGCCGGCTTTGAGCGTGTGGCTGCTTTTCACTTTTGTAAGACTGATGGTCATGTCGGTGGTCTGGTTGGTATTCAGCCAGCCGGGGAACGGGAAGTTCGGGGGTCCGTTCGAAACACGGCCTCCCCAGGAAAATTGGGGCACCAGGCTCATCTTCGTCCCGTCCCAGATGGGGGGCTTGACGGACTCCATGGCCTGGAAGGCGTAATAGCTTGGGTTCAGCACGCCGGAATCGGGAAAGAGGGACGGCAACCCGGTCAGGCCGGCGCCGGACAGGCTGGCCACGGTGTTCATAGGGATGGAGCTTGTGCAAAAGCCTGGCGCGGCGGTATTTGTCGGCCCAAAGCAGCCGGCCAAGTCATTCCGCGAGTGACCAAAGGTCCCCTCCATGAAAGTTGACGGATTCACGCTGTAGGTGATCGTGCTGGCCCACGTGTAGAACCACTTTTTGTACACCTGGGTATCGTTAAAGCCGGGGAGGGTGCCCGTTTGAACAGTGGCCGGCTGCTCCCACAGGGATAACTTGAAGGAGCCTCTCAGTTTTGCAAGGGGCTGGTAGTCGAATTTCATGATCGGCGCCTGCGACATGATATCTTGAATCGGCAGCGGCATCCTGTAATTGTAATTAAGGCCGGCAGTGGTGAGGTTCGGCATGGGGTATAGACTCAGGATCTTCAGCCCCAGGGGGTATATGCGATTGGCTGGGATGCGTCCGAGAACGCCGCCGTCCTTGAAGCAGGCGGTCTGGTTGGAAGCCGAACACGGGCCGCTGATAAGCGGGTCCTTGATATATGGGTACGGGTTGCCGAGATTGTCCGTCGTTTGCGAAAAATCGCCTGCGCGCTCCAGCGCCGTTGGAAAGCGGTAGGTCACAACGCTGCCGCCCGTCACCGTCATAGAGCGGGGGTCGAACTCGTGGCTGTAAAAGAAGAACAACTTGTTGTCGCGCCCCGGCTTCCCGATGGGTCCTCCGATCGAGAAGCCCCAATCTTTTTGCTTGACGTAGGGCCTGGGGTCGCCGTTGAGTATGTTAGTCTTGCTATTCGCATACCACCCCGACTGGCGCATAATCAGAAAACCCGTGCCATGAAAGCGGTTCGTGCCGCTCTTCGTGACCGCGCTGATCTGCACGCCGCTGGAGCGGCCGTACTCGGCCTGGTAGCCGGACGTCAGGATCTTGATCTCCTCGATCGATTCCGTGTTTACTGAAATCAACATGGCGTTGTTGCCGGTATCCATGGTGGAAATACCGTCCATCATGATGTTCCCGTTGCCGCCTGAGTAGGATGTTATGTCCCCGACCCGGGCCGGTTGGCCGGAGGTGCCGCCGACCCCCGGAATTACACTGGTCAGGAGGTTCGTGAAAACCCGGCTCGATAGCGGCAGGTTCTGAACCTCGATTTGCGCGACCGTGGCCGATCGTTCCGCGCTCTGCGTCTGCAACAGTACCGCTTCGGCGGTAACTGTTACGGTCTCGGTCGTGCCGCCGACTTCCATCGTGAGGGCGCCGAGGCCAATGCGGTCGCCCGGGCTTACGGCGATGCCCGTGCGCTTGAGCGTCTTGAAACCCTTCTGGTTGATCTCCAACGTGTAGGTGTCGGGCGGCACGTTAGGCAAGACGAATTCACCGCTTGCGTTGGAAATGACCTCGGAAAGCCGTGTCCCACGCGTTTCGCTGATCAGCGTCAGGGTTGCACCGGCGATTACCGCGGCTTGCGGATCGCGAACACTTCCCGAGACGGTACCAGTGGTTAACTGGGCGGCCGCCTGCGGGACCGCCGAACAGAATACTAATGCCGCGGCAAGCGCGACTAATGCAATACGGTAGCTCATGATTCATCCTTTCATCTATGGCTAGACATGGACGAAGCGTCACGCGCAGCCCCTTCAACCGGCATGGCACCCTGGTCTAATACGGGCCGAATTATTGTCTTTCTCGTAAGTCCAAGGAAACTGATGACATCCCGTACGCCTGATGTATCAGAGCCCCAGCCCCGCTCCAAACGTGCGAAGCGCGCCAACAGAGGGCAAACCGAAATCACAAGCGGCGCCGGCTGCCCGGAGCGGGGGGGGCTCATGCCCTCAAATCCGAAAAAAAACTCTCTTAGCCCATGCCGCTGGCGTCCGGACGGGTAAGAACCTCTTAAGATATGGAAACCGGATGGCACGCTAGCACGCACGTCCCGTACTGGCTAGGTTTCGTACGGTGTCCCGCGTTCAACGCCAACGGAATCTTTTGCTTGCGCCAATCGGGAAAAGGATGGGTCCTTCACTGATCTAACTGTTAACTGCTCCCATTAAACCCCTCAACCAGGCCCGGGTGCCCCTGCGTGGCTATTTTGAATCTTCCACGACTTCGATGCCATTCACGCAGGCCATTCCCTTGATAGGAACGAATGTGAGGACGATCTTGCCCTGCGCGTTGGGTCGAATCCCGGAAAAGGTCTGGTACAGAGGCAGGCCCTCCCCACCCGCCTGCTTAAGGATGTCGAAGTCCCTCAGCAGGGCTACGCCGTTGCAGTAGACGTCAAAGATACGGCTGCCAACCCCACCCACGCCGGTGTTATTTTGTCCGTAGTGACCTTCGCAGAATTTCAACGTTACCCGATATCGGCCCTCGGCCACCGGCACGGCATAGGAAAAATGCCCCCACCGCTCGCTGGCATAGAGCGCCATGTCAGGGGAGTTGCTCTCCCGAGCCGGATTCATGGCTCGGACCAAGGCATTTCCTCCCAAAAAATAGGAATCGCCCTGCCACTGCTGTCCGGCGGAATCCTGCCACCCGGCCGGCCAACCCGCTCGAATTCGGACGGGCCTGACCTCCCCGCCACTGACCGGCAGCACCTCGACTCCGCTCAGCATGGCTGCGCCTCTCATAGAGGCAAAGCTCAGGTGAAGGACGCCATCTTCGGCCGGCGAGATGTTCCTGAAGATCCGTTCATCCGAGATGTTGGACCCCGCGGCATCAGCCACCACATCGAATACATCCAGAATCGGCTTCCCATTGGCGGAGACCCGAAAAACACGCTGCCCCTCGCCGCTGGATTCCGCGCTAATGAAATCGCTCAACCCCGTCTCGGCAAAATGAAGGTGCAGTTCGTAAGTGCCTGGCTCAAGCGGAATGTCATATCGAAAATCGCCTTGGCGGATGTGCCGGTAAATATCGGGATCCAGTGTTCGGAAGATCTTCTCCGACCGACGGACCAGCACGGAACCTCCGGAAAAGAAGCGATCCGCATCCCATGTCCGTCCGGTGCGGTCGACGTAGGGATCGGTAGATCCTGTGATCATGCGCAGATCCCCGCTGCCCGGCGATGCCTTTGATACAGGGCCGGGAACAACGGTCAATTTGCCATCAGCCGAGATGGGCTTCGCCGCATGCCAGCGCCACCAGGGGAAAACACCAGCGGCTATTAAACCAAGCGTGACGCAGGCAATTACCAGGCCGGTGAGCCACCTCGAGCGTACCACAACAGGCGGCTCCGCCACCGTCGCCTCCCATCTGAATTCCGTGCTGTATGCTCCCGGCGGCAAGTTGATTCTGACCGGACGGCACGAACCATTCTCGGCCGAGTAGTATTGCGCCAGTTTCTTCCGCACTTCGTTGGCGGTTACGCGGACAATCGTGTGCTGGCCCGTATCAAAGTCGGGCGGCAGCTGGAAGAGTTGGACTCCGATCAGGCGTTCTTTGAGAGCACCATTCGATCCCTTAATTGTCTGCTCGACGATGTACTGGATGAACTCCCTGCATCGCTTGCTGGTGCGGAACGCATCACTCTCCAGCAGGCAGTTGAGTTCGGCCCGCACGGCCCGCTCCTGTGACTCGCTGAGTCTCATCCGTTCGCTTTCGTGCATCCTCTGATCCGATAACATCAGTATCGTCAATTGGAGGCGGCCGAGTGCCCACAACGGCCACTAATGCGTTAGTCGGCCTGGCGGCCACAAATCCCCCGCGCGGCTATTTCGTCTAAGCTCTGTGTGACAACCCCATCCCCGCAGGGCAATCAGCTGTTACAAACGGAACGAGGCACTTAATGGATCCGACCTGATCGTGCCGAATGAAAATTGGGGTTCGAAGATCCCGCGCAGCCCCTTTTTACACGTTATGGTGGCGATGCTAGCGCTTGCACTATTGCCAGTCAAGCACAATCAATACCCGGTCAGGCAGGACCTGCTGTATGGCAGAGTGTATGGATCCGCGGCACGCAGCAAGGAGCGGCCTTCTGAAAAAACCGGAAGAAACGAGGTATACGCCGATCCTGGAACCAAACCAAGGGTTAACAGCCGCAGCTAACAGTTAACGGGACAAGACGCCAGCTCTTTTCCCATGAGCCCAAACACATGACTGCATTAGCCCTGAACGCCCTGTACCGTACCAAACATTGCCAACAGGAATTTGCGCGTATACATTAAGGTGCCTTAACAACGACTTTCCCCGTTAGGTTCACTGCAGCACGTGGCCGAGGCGGCGAACGGGCGCCCGGCAAAGCCCGCGACATGTCCGCGCTGCGGCCCCTGGTCCACAGCTGCCACCAACGCCAAACTCACCGGCTGTTGGGAGGACCGGGGTCAGTCATCGTCTGAATGCAAGCGCGTACGATCAGGCGTTGCTTTGAATTATGCGAGGGATGCCTCAATGACCTTGGATCGAAGCTGTTCCGGAAGCGTCGGGAGTGGGCTACTTCACATAGTCCTTCTCTGTGAAATCGAACTCATAAACTTATCGTCGCGATGATTTTGGTTAGCTAATAGACTGCGATGGTGCTCATTCCCTCAAAAATGGGACGCATCAACGAGCGCGCCTTGCTGGGGCGTCTGCAGCATATCGGCCACGCCTCTCGTGCCGATCTGGCCAAATCCCTCGGGCTGAGTCAACCGACGTCAGGAAGGATTGCCGATGACTTGCTCCGCCTCGGCGTGCTGGAGGAGGTGGACGAAGTGGCTGCTGCGTCGCTGCCGCGTGCGCGCGCAGGGAACAGACGCGGAAAGGCTGGTCGGCCGGGCAGAATTCTGCGTTTGAACCGGACTCAGCCCCGTTTTTTGGTCATCCAGCTGGATGTGAGCGAAACCAACCTTGCGGCGCTGCCCTTGGGCGTCGAGCCCGAGGATCACTGGACCTTTCAGACGAAGACCTCCTCATCGGCGGAGGCCTGGGTGCGGCAACTCAAGGCGGTGGCCGCGAAGATCCCGCGTTATGACTATTGGGGTGTCTTGGTGAGCGTGCCCGGGATTGTCGATGAAGCGCATGCGCGCGTGTTGTTCTCGCCCAACCTGCACTGGACCGAGGCTGTTGAACTCCGTGCGCTGATACAGCAGGTCTGGCGGGCGCCTGTGGAATTGGTGCAGGAAGAACGAGCGCTCGCGTTGGGCCACCAGAGCGTCGATGCCAGTGAGGAGGATTTCCTGCTGGTGGATTTCGGCGAGGGTGTCGGCGGGGCGGCGATTATCTCAGGCAGGCTGTACAGCAGCCCGTTGCCTCTCAGCGTTGAGCTGGGACACACGCCCGTGCTCGGCAACCGGCGCAAGTGCGGCTGTGGCGCCTTCGGCTGCGTCGAGACTCTCATATCCAAGCGCGGGTTGATCCGGAGTTTTGCATCCGAACACCACAGTGCGGGGTCTGCCTGGGAATCCCTGCAGGAAGCCGTCGCAGCGCACGGGGTCCCCCCGTGGCTGGCGCGGACCCTCGATGCGACCGGGGTCGTGATTTCGGGTGCGCTGAATGTCACAGGACTTCGGCGTCTCATCCTTACCGGAATCCTGACGGAACTGGCGCCTTCCGTGGTCGAGTACCTCTGCAATGCCATCATGAGAGGGTCGATGTGGGCGCGGTTCGGCGAACTTTCGATCGAAACGGCTCCAAGGCGCCGGGCCGCGGGCCTGGTTGCGGTTGGCATTGACCGGCTGGCGCTGCCCATGGAAAAGAACAGATGGATAGGAGAAATGCCGCCACCCGCCCCCAATCGGGCTTTTCGCGGCTGGCTCAGCTATAACGAGTAGTCATGGAATGAAGAAGATCAGGAGCCAACCAATGGCTGTCAGTCTGACCTCAGGCACACAGGCTACAGCCTGTCAGCCTGGCTCGCAGCCCGCCCTACACTTTGAGATCCCAGCCTTTGCGGAGGAAGGGCTTGAGATGCTTGTTGGCCTCCTGATTGTTGGCGAAGCGCATGTTTTTGGCGTCCCACATCAGCTTACCAGGGACGCGCAGCGCTATGGCGCCAAGCGCCAGCCATTCGAGGTACTTCCCGGCGACGGCGAATTCGGAGACGCCCGGAGCGCCGCCTTTGCAGGCGCGGATCCAGTCCTGCTGGTGATTGACGCCGCGCTGCAGGGATTGCGGCGGCAGCCTGTACTCGGCCCAGCGGGATGCCGGGAGGAGCCACACGCCTTCGCCGCGCGAGGTCGTCGCCATGTAGCCCTTGGAGCCCACGAACACGGCGCCATTGCCCGGAGCGCGCAGCGTGGGATCCTGCGGGGCGCCACCGGGTCCCGCGGCACCGCCACGACCACCGGGAGCGCCGGCGGGGGGACCTCCGGCCCGTGCTGCAGTCACCGGCTTGCCATCGAGGGTGAGCTGGTCGCCCACCAGCATCATGCCATCGCCGCCGCCGACAAACGGCCGGCCCTTGTCGGCGAGGTTGTTCATGGGCGGGAACAGGCGATCACTTTCCGCCATGCCGGGAGGATTCTGGAAGTCGCCCCGCATGTTCTGGTAGACGTGGATGGTGACAGGGGGCATGCTGCCGCGCGCAGGGAATTCGAAGATGATGTGGGAGCGAAGCGGCCAGACCCACTGGTTCACTCCTTCCACCTTCACGCATTCCACGCTGATAGGAGCCGCCTTGTCGAGCCGCAGGGCCAGGTGCGCCGGACCGAGATTGTGCACCAGCCAGTCGCCCAGCGATCCGCCGGTGGAGAAGTCCAGAAACGCGCGCCACTGGTTGGTCATCAGCGGGTTGAAGAGGCGCTGGACGGCCGGACCGAGCCACAGGTTCCAATCAAGAGTGTCGGGCACCGACACAGATTCGGGTCCGGTGCAAGGAATGTTGGGTTGGCCGCCGTAGATCATGCCCGTCCAGGCGTGCACTTCCTTGACGTCGCCGATATCGCCCGACCAGAGGATCTCACACGCTGTCTTGGTTCCTTCGTGGCTGAATCCCTGATTGCCCATCTGAGTCGCGACTTTGTACTTCACCGCGGCATCAGCCAGGAGACGCGCCTCCCAGGCCGTGCGGGTGAGCGGCTTTTCGCAGTAAACGTGCTTGCCGAGGTGCATGGCCAGCAAAGCCACAGGCGTGTGCGTGTGATCAGGCGTGGCGATCATCACGGCATCAATATTTTTCTCGGCCTCGAACATTTTGCGGTAGTCTCTGTACTTCTTGGCGTTCGAGTAGGCCTGGAAGCCGCGTGCCGCGCGCACGTCGTCCACATCGCACAAAGCGACGATGTTTTCGGTCACGGCGGCGCCACGCAGGATCTGAGGACCGCGTGTTCCCATCCCCACACAGGCAACGTTGAGTTTGTCATTCGGGGACTTGTAGCCGAGGGCCGACAGCGACGGCGTTCTGCCGAATCCGCGCGCCGGGATGGCGCCGGCCAGAAGAGTTCCATAGAGGAAGTAGCGCCTGGAGAAACGGTGTTCGTTCATACGAAGGGCCTCCCGCATCCAAATGAAGCAACGCATCCGCTTTCGGTGAGCCGCATTCTATGCCGGCCAGGGAGCCGCCGCTACGAAAAACAACAATACAAATCCCTAAAGGAGTATGCATATTATGAAGATAAGTCGACGCAGGTTGATGCAGCTGTCGGCTACGGTGGCGCCAGGCGTGCCGCTCCTCTGCGCGTTCGGTCGCAGAGGGCTTACCGCAACTGGCAATAAGTCGGCGCGCGCAATTGCAGCGGGCCCGTTTAAGCCGACATGGGACTCTCTCACTTCAGGATATCAATGCCCTGAGTGGTTCCGCGATGCGAAGTTCGGCATCTGGGCCCACTGGTCTGCGCAGTGTGTCCCCGAGCAAGGAGACTGGTACGCGCGCCAGATGTATATCCAAAGCCACCGTCACTATCTGTACCATGTCGGGAATTACGGCCATCCCTCCAAGTTCGGTTTCATGGAATTGGACAACCTGTGGAAGGCGGAGAAGTGGGAGCCGGAAAAACTCATCGGGCTTTACAGGCGCGCCGGCGCAAAATATTTTTTTGCGTTGGCCAACCACCACGACAACTTCGACACTTACCGCTCAGGCCACCATGCGTGGAACTCGGTCAACATCGGCCCGAAAAAAGACATCGTAGGCATTTGGGCGAAATCGGCGCGTCAGGCCGGGTTGCGGTTTGGCGTGAGCAACCACAGCGCTCACGCCTGGCATTGGTTCCAGACCGCGTACGGGTACGATGCCGAGGGTCCGGATGCGGACGTGCGCTATGATGCGTACACGCTCAGCACGAAGGATGGGAAGGGCAAATGGTGGCAGGGACTCGATCCGCAGCAGCTCTATACGGGCCGCAGCATGGTCATTCCCGACGGGATCAAGACGATCGCCGAGGCCACCGCCTGGCATGAGAAGAACGACCGCCGCTGGGACGAGAACCCACCCGCGCAGAATCCCACATTCGTCGAGCACTGGTTCCTGCGATGCCAGGATCTCATCGATCAGTATCATCCGGACGTTCTGTATTTTGACAACACCGAACTGCCTCTGGGTCAGGCCGGGCTCGATATTGCCGCGCACTACTACAATTCCTCCATCAAGCGGAGCGGCCGGCTCGATGTGGTGCTCACTGCCAAGAACATGTCCTCTGGACATCGCAGAGCCCTGGTGGAGGATATCGAACGCGGCGTGGCCACCGAAATTAGACCTGAACCCTGGCAAACCGATACCTGCATCGGTGCCTGGCACTACGAGCGCCGGCTTTTCGAACAGAATCGCTACAAGACCGCCGAACAAGTGGTCAAAATGCTCATCGACATCGTGAGCAAAAACGGCAACCTCATGCTCAGCGTCCCGGTGCGCGGCGATGGCACGATCGACGAAGACGAAGTGGCCTGTGTGGAGGGGATCGCCAGTTGGATGGCAAGCAATGGCGAGGGGATTTACGGCAGCCGGCCGTGGAGTGTGTACGGCGAGGGGCCGTCCGTTTCCACTCCGCCTCCCAAGGGAATGTTTGGCGGCGCCCTCGACGTGCGCGCCTACACGAGCGAAGACATCCGATTTACTACCGTGGGCGAATCTCTTTATGCCTTCGTCCTTGCCTGGCCCGAGGGTGGCAAAGTCACCATCAAAATGCTTGCACAGGGCAGTGCCTCTTATCCGAAGGAAATCGCCCGCGTCGAGATGCTTGGAAGGCCCGGCCCGCTGACATTCACCCGCAGCCCGGCGGGACTCGCATTGACATTACCGGAAAAGAAGCCCGGAGATTTCGCTTATACGCTGAAGATCAATTCATAATAGCGGAGAGGCGAGAATTCAAGAGTTGCGCGATTATTCTCGAAAAGAGGAGGTCTTAGCGGTTTGGCATTTCACAGGAGATCAAAAATGTCTTTATCTTCCATACGCGCTGCAACAGCTCCGCTGCTCGTGATCGTCGTTTTCGGTGCAACTCCGGCGTTGTGGTCCCAAACCACCGCGCACACGGCAGCGGTGCCCGTTGTCGGCAAGTCTCTGCGGTACTGCAATCCACTTCCGCTGGAAGCCTCGTCGCGAGACGGTTCTCCCCAGGGCGTCAGCCTGGGGGACGTCACAGTGGTGCGTGAGGGCGACTCCTACTACCTGTTCGGAACTGGCGGCGGAGCATGGGTATCTTCCGACTTCCTCAATTGGAAATACCAGGCAGTTGTGGTTCGCGGGGGCCGCCTCCCAGTAGCGCCTCATGTGGTCAAATACAAAGGCGCCTTCTATATGTCCGGCAACGGCGCCCCGCTGTACCGGGCGCCCAACATTCTGGGCCCATATGAAGTCCTGGGGCCCTGGAAGAACGAAAAGGGGGAACCCTGGACCGGCGTTTCGAACGGAAAACCGTGGACCGGCGCATTCGACGTCGATATCTTCGTCGATGACGACAACAAGCCGTATCTGTACTTCCCCGGTCGTTCTACGGACGGGATCTACGTTGTGCCGTTGGATTCGAATGACCTGACGCGGTTCGCCGCCGCGCCCAAGCACCTGTTCGGCTTCGACCGATCACACGTATGGGAGCGCTGGGGAGATAAGAACGAGTACGCGAACGTGGCCTGGATCGAAGGCCCTTGGGCATTCAAGCGCAACGGGACCTATTACCTGGAATACAGCGCCTCCGGAACGCAGTGGCTGTCCTACGCTAGCGGCGTATACACAGCCAAGAGCCCGCTCGGTCCATTCGCATACCCCCCGCGAAATCCCCTCCTGCGAAAGACCACCGGCATTGTGACCGGACCCGGCCACGGCTGCGTGGTGCAGGGGCCGGATGGAAACTGGTGGGTCTTCTACACCATCGTGATGGCTAATCCTCCGGGAGGCAGGCGCATCGGCATGGATCCCGTGGATTTCGATGCCAATGGAAACGTGTTCACCCGCGGCCCGAGCGATACACCTCAATGGGCGCCGGGCGCCGTGGCCAACCCGGTACGCAACGGCGACTCGGGCTCCATTCCCCTCAGCGTCAACAAACTCCGCGCTATGAATCAGCGCGGCGCCTTCTCCAGCCAGCATTCCGGCCATGAAGCGGCGTACGCGCTCGACGACTCGAACGGAACCTGGTGGGAGCCTGCCGAAGATGATGCGAAGCCGACGCTGACGATCGATCTGGGCTCGATCACCGAGTTCGAGAGCGAACAATTGTTCACGGTGGATTCCAGCCGCATCGAGTTCACCGCCAGCCGAGGGGGCTCTGGCGGCCCGGGCGGCCGCGCCGGCGGCCAGCCCGCCGCTCCGCAGTCTGCCAGCCAGCAGCCAGCGGGCAGCGTGGCATTCCGTTACAAGATCGAGGCCTCGCGCGACGGCCAGACTTTCACGACGCTCCTGGACAAGACAGGAAACAGCATTACCAGGTACACGGAGTTCGACGAACTTACTCCCACTCAGTGCCGTTTTGTGCGGTTGACCATTACCGATTGGCCGCATATCGGCACCTCCCCGCTGGGAATCACGGAGTTCACCGTGTTCGGAAAGCCGGTGGAAACCCCGACGCAATAGGGTGTAATCGCCAAGTGGGCGGCAAACGCTACTCTGGCGTTTGTTGATCAGTGCATCGCCAATTTGAAGCAATACCGGGCCATTGCGATGGATGTCGGCGATAAGGTATGGATTGCGGGTCGATGCGGGCAAGCTGCATGATATTCTCGACAACCACGGCATCACCAATACGTTCGAAATCTACTCCGGCACCTACACCAGCGCCGTGGCAGATCGCTTCCAGAATTCCGTCATGCCGTTTTTCAGCAAGAATCTGTGTTCTGGCAAGAACTGTCAGTGAGCTTATTCGAAAATGGATTTTGCATCTTCCACTCGCTCGCAGCGACTGACGAGCGGGACACCTCGTGATAAAGACAAGACGCGGCGCGGTGCTGAGACACTGCGGCCAGCGCCCGGTTTGAGTGGAGGACAAACATGCGTACCAGCAGGCAATTGTTACTGATATCAACGCTAATGGTTCTTTTTGCGACCATGGCGGCAGCACAGTCCCTGGGTGCGAACATTGACGCCACACGCACGGGGCAGCCTATCACGAAGCTCATCTTCGGCGGCTTCATGGAGCCGGCCACGACCGGGGTTTGGGCCGAAATGCTGTCCGACCGCAAGTTCTTCAACGAGATCACCTCAAAGCCGACGCCCGCAGCAGGCCGGGGGGGCTTTGGCATGAGGGGGCCGCAACGCCGCTGGATGCCCGTCGGCGACGACTCGTTTGTGGTCATGGACAAGAGGGCCCCCTACGTGGGTGAGTGGACCCCGCTCGTCCGGCTGGAGGCGGCGACGCCGCACGGCATCAACCAGTCCGGGATCACGCTGGTCGGCGGCAGGGCCTATGCGGGGCGCGTGGTACTGGCGGGCAGCCCGGACGTCAAAGTGGACGTCAGCCTGGTCTGGGGGCCGAATGTGGGCGATCGTCAGACGATCACCATCAATACGCTCACTGCGAGCTACGCCAAGTTTCCGCTGAAGTTCACCCCGAAGGTGGACAGCAGCGAAGGCCGCTTTGAGATTGTTGCGACCGGCAGCGGCTCGGTCCACATCGGAGCCGCTTCGCTGATGCCCGCCGACAATGTCTCGGGCTTCAAGGCCGCGACCATCCGTTTGTTGAAGGAGCAAGGGATCTCGATTGCGCGCTGGCCCGGCGGGAACTTCGTCTCCGCCTACGACTGGCGTGATGGGCTCGGCGACAACGACAGGCGCCCGCCCCAGCGCGAGCTGGCGTGGAACGGCATGGAATCAAACGACATGGGCATCGACGATTTCATGACCTTCTGCCGCCTGATCGGCGCAGAGCCCTACATTGCCGTGAACTCAGGCCTCGGTGATGCCCATTCCGCCGCGGAGGAAGTCGAATATGTCAACGGTCCCGCCACGAGCCGGCTGGGGCAGTTGCGCGCGGCCAACGGACATCCCGCGCCTTACGGGGTGAAGATCTGGGGAATTGGCAATGAGATGTACGGTCCCTGGCAGTGGGGCCACATGGCCCTCACCCAATACCCTGACAAGCACAACCTGATCGTCAAGGCAATGAAGAGGGTCGATCCGAGCATCAAAGTGATCGCCTCAAGCGCTACGCCTGAGGAGGCATCCTGGTGCTACATCGAGAACCGACAGTTGGGCAGCTTTCCCGGGCGAGAACCGGTGAACGTAAAGATGCCTTTCGCCTTTGGCTCAAATGAGGACTGGACGGGAGCGCTGTTGGCGCGTTCCGCCGACTATATCGACTACCTCGGGGAACACTTCTACGGCTACCGCAACCTGGCGATCGACGCGGAAAAGCAGGCGTTCGTGGAGGCGAACGATTCACTCACTGACAAGGTGCGCCGGCTGTCAAACAGAGTGCAATACAAGTTTGAGGCTTGGGAGGAGTACTTGAAGAGGATGCCGTTCCTGAAAGAGAAGAACATCAAGTTCGCTTTCGACGAATGGTCGCCCAGGAACCGGTCGGTGAATCCCGGCGCTGCTCCTCCTGTCAGCCATCCGATGTTGAATCCCATGACCAATGCCTTGGTCTACCACGAGTTCTTCCGGCACTCGGACATGGTGGCCTTGGGTGTGGCCACCGGAGGCATGGGGACGCTGGCGAATGATGCCCGCGGCGACGCCGTCGGGTACCGCACGGAGGGGCTGGTTATCTAGGTGCTGCACGACCACTTTGCAGGCGCACTGCCGGTTGCCGTTACCGGCGACTCTCCCCAGCGCGCCATAAAGGGGGCTGTCGGGATAGACACCGCGGCGCGTCCATCCGGAAGTCCAACCTACCCTCTGGACGTTTTTGCGGCGCTGAGCGCCGATCGCAAAACGCTTGCCATTTCTGTGGTCAATCCCGCCGAGACGGCGCAAAATTGCGATTTGAATTTCACAGGCCTCCAGCCTGCCGGCGCCGCCAGGCTTTGGCAATTGACCGCGCCGGCAGGGACACCGGCAGCGCCGGCAGCACCCGGACGGGGCAGGTTCGGCGGCCCTCCGGCGACAATGGCAGAGAAATCTCTGCCGGAGGCGCCACGCAGAATCACCGTGCCACCAGCCAGCATCACTGTGTATGAATTCGCAGTAAAGTAGGTAGCTAAGGTTCCTGGGGCCGAGCGCATCCCGACGACTTCGACGCATTCTGGGAGGGCAAACTCGCCGACCAGGCCAAGGTCCCGACCAACGCGGTCCTGACGCCGGTCGAAACCGACGTGGCGGGCGTCGAAATGAGCATGTTGGTCCTCGATGCGCTCGGCTCAAAAACGCACGGCTACCTGGCCAGGCCCGCGACGGAAGGCAAGTTGCCCGCGATCATCCAATTGCAGGTGAAAAGGGAAACGCAAAAAAGCCAAGGCGCAGAGCCAGAAGACTGATACCTGAACAAATTTGCGCCTTTGCAGCCTTGCGTCTTTGCGTTCAGTTTTCAGGCCCGGTTCGACCGTACGGATTGACTTAAGCATGCCGGCATTCCTAGGATGTCATGCTTAGCGGAGGCAACCAAATGAAACAAACAGCCCTGATATACACAGCAGGAACGATTCTATGCACCATGTTGGCGTTCCCTCAGCCACAGGCGGATGCCGCCAAGGAGATTCTTGCCCTGGAGCGCCGGGTGATGGATGGGTGGCTGAAAGGAGATCCTGATCCGGTCCTGGCCATTACCGATCCTGATATCTCCTATTTCCACATCATGACGGAGAAGCGAATCGACGGCCTGCCGGCGTTGAAGGCTCTCTTCGAAGCATACCGCGGCACGCCCTTGTTCGACAGCTATGAGATCGTGGATCCGAAGATACAGACCAGCGGAGAAATGGCAGTCCTGACTTACATCTTGGTCCGCCACAACGGCGCTGTCACAAGCCGCTGGAATGCGACCCAGGTCTACCAGCGCAAGAAGGAAGGATGGCGTGTGATTCACTCGCATTGGTCCCAGACTAATCCGCCTGTGAGGAATGCGGAATGACCTCTTCGGCATCCGGCCGCGGATTCCGGAGCGCATTGTCGGACCAGGCGCATCCAAGATGGGTGTGACACTGTCCTGCGGCAGGGTGGATCAAAGGGCGAACCGCCAGATTCTCCATCTGCATTCCTGTCTTGTTTTGCTCCGAAACTTTTTCTTGACGTGCGTATGAAGAACACCATAGATATTTGGAAATCAACGGCGGCACCACAGCCTGTAATTTCCTTGCGGGGATCGTCATGCGCATCAGAACAACTATTTTTGCATTGTGCCTTTGGTCTCCCACTTTGTTTGCCATCGATCAGACATCCTACGTGACAGGTGTGAAAACGGCGGGCAGCTTTCCAATCATTGGTGAAGGGGGATGCGCCCGGTTGTTTGTAGACCGGATGGATTGGCCCGGGGTGATTCGCGCTGTTACAGATCTCCAGAATGACGTCGGAAGCGTGTCTGGTTTCTGCCGACCGGAGTTGCACACGACTGCGGACGCGCTCGTGGCGAACGCAATCCTGATCGGCACGATCGGCAAAAGCCCGGTCATCGATCGACTGATCGAAGCGGGAAAGATCGACGTCAGCCGGATACGCGGCAAGTGGGAGTCGTTTTTTCTCGAAGTCGTCAACAATCCGCTGCCGCAGGTCAGCAAAGCGCTCGTGATTGTGGGGAGCGACAAGCGCGGTACAATCTACGGCATTTATGATCTTTCCGAGCAGATGGGCGTTTCTCCATGGTACTGGTGGGCCGACGTGCCCGTGCGGCACCAGAAGGCGCTGTATGTGAAGAGGGGCAAGTATCAACAAGGGGAGCCCTCGGTCAAATACCGCGGCATCTTCCTCAACGACGAGGCTCCGGATCTCACCAATTGGGTTGCCGAAAAATTCGGCACGATCGCTCCCAGTGTCAATCCTCCCATCCCTGCAAACGTAGCCAACTACAATCACGAATTTTATGCCCGCATTTTCGAAGTCCTCCTTCGCTTGAAAGGCAACTACCTGTGGCCGGCCATGTGGAACAATGCCTTTAATGAGGATGACCCCGAAAACGCCCGGCTGGCGGACGAATTCGGCATCGTCATGGGCACATCCCACCAGGAGCCGATGCTGCGCGCGCAGAAAGAATGGGACCGGCGCTACCAGAAAACTCTCGGCAGCTGGAACTATTACAGGTATCCCGACGTGCTGCAGAACTTCTGGCGGGAGGGGATCCGGCGCAATAAAGGCTACGAGAGCATCATCACCATCGGACTGCGCGGTGCTGATGATACCCCCATGATTCCGGGCGGCACGGTTGCCGAAAGCATGGCTATGCTCGAAGATATTGTCGCAGCGCAGCGCCGCATGATCTCGGAGGAAATCAATCTCGAAGTGACCCGTGTCCCTCAGCTCTGGTGTCTGTACAAGGAAGTCCTTGAGTACTACAAGGCCGGATTGCGTGTTCCCGACGACGTGACGCTGCTATGGCCCGACGACAATTGGGGCAACATCCGCAGGCTGCCCACCGAGGCCGAGCGCAGACGCGCCGGAGGTGCCGGCATCTACTATCACTTCGACTACGTCGGCGGGCCGCGTAACTACAAATGGATCAACACCAACCCGATCCCGAAAATCTGGGAGCAACTGACGCTGGCGAAGGAATACGGCGCGGACCGCGTCTGGATTGTGAACGTGGGGCACTTCAAAGGCCTGGAGTTCCCGGTGGAATACTTCATGCGCCTGGCCTGGAATACCGGCCGGTGGACAAACCGGAATCTCGGGGAATATACGAGGCTCTGGGCAGCGAGGGAATTCGGACCCGCCTACTCCGCTGAGATTGCCGAAATTATTTCCAGATACACCAGGTACAACGGCCGGCGCAAGCCTGAGCTGCTCGAGCCGGCAACCTACAGTGCGGTCCATTACCATGAAGCGGAACGTGTGGTAGCTGACTTTAATGAAATTGCCGCGAAATCCGAGGCGATTGCCGCCAAACTGCCGCCGGAACAACGCGATGCCTTTTACCAACTGGTGTTGTTCCCGGCCAAGGCCTGTGCGCAGGTCAATGAGCTGTATGCCGTCGTGGGAAAGAATGCCTTGTACGCCCAGCAGGGCCGTGCAGCTACCAACGAGCTGGCAGCAAAGGCGGAGGCGCTGTTCAAAGCTGATGCCGATCTCATGAACGATTACAGCCATAATCTGGGCGGGGGCAAATGGAATCACTTCATGGACCAGGTGCATATCGGGTATACGATCTGGCAGGATCCGCCGCGTAACGTCATGCCGCACGTCACCAGGATTCAACTTCCCGAAGCCGCAGATATGGGCGTAGCCGTGGAAGGCTCCACGGCATTCTGGCCCGGAACCGCGCAGCCCCTGTCATTACCGACATTCGACAGGTTCAACCGGCAACGGCATTTCCTTGAGGTTTTCAATCGCGGGCAGGGTACTTTTACATTTACGGCGACCGCCAGCGTTCCGTGGATCGTGCTCGACGCCGCCAAAGGAATTGTCGTTAAAGAGGAACGCATCTGGGCAGCTGTGGACTGGCGCAGGGCTCCTGCGGGTTCCGGCGCCGGCACAATCAGGATCGCTCGGGAAGGAGGTCAGAGTGTCGAGGTGAAGGTGGCCGTCATCAATCCCGAGAAAGTGGATTTGGATCGGGAGGGGATGTTTGTCGAAGATGGGGGCGTTGTCTCCATGGAAGCCGAACACTGTACACGCAACATGCCCTCGGCTGCCGCCCGCTGGGAAAGAATCGAGGGTTACGGACGCACACTGTCTGCGATGACCATCCTGCCGAATACAGCGCCGGTTGCAGCTCCTCCTAAGAACTCGCCCCGCCTCGAATACGACATGTATTTGTTCGATGCCGGCGATGTGACCGTGCACGCGGTGGTTGCCCCGACGCTGAATTTTATCCCCGGCAGAGGCTTGCGTTACGCAGTGTCGTTCGATGATCAGCCGCCGCAAATTATCGAGATCGTGCGCGAGTCCTTCGACGCGCGCAACGGAAACCGGGAATGGGAAGAGTCGGTCAAGGATGCCGCGCGGACGGTGCGTTCGACCCACAACCTCGCAGCCGCAGGACGCCACACGCTCAAGATCTGGATGGTGGATCCCGCCGTGGGTGTGCAGAAGATCGTCGTGGATTTGGGTGGGCTGCAGCCCAGTTACCTTGGGCCGCCGGAGAGCTACCGATCTGCAAAGGGCACCGTGGCCCGAAGATCGGCGCGCGTGAAAACCACAAGCTGGAACCGCGAGGACCTCGAAGACCGCAGAGAGCGCAGACCTTCGCGGTCCTTGTGGTTCAAGGTTCGGGGCGCTATTTTGTTGTGATTCTCGTGCGGGCTTCCTCCAGCCCCTCAGATCTCGCAATCACCGTAATCTGACCGCTTTGCCCGCGCTTCGCGCGAATAATGGCAAGCGCCATGCCGTTGAATGCTTGGCGATCCTTGGACCGAAAGACCGTCATGTCCGTGGGATCCCCGTTGTCAGTCGCCACGATGTCGCCCGGCCCGCTTACATCAAAATGGATCATGTTCATCGAACGGGGAACCTGCTGCGCACTCTTGTCGGCAATCGTCAGCGTAACGAACGACAGGTCCTTGCCATCATTCGCGATGATCGACCGATCAGGAGCCAGAATGAGTTTACTTGCGGGTCCGGCGGTCTTGACGGAATCCGTTGCCCACTGCTTGCCATCTTTATAGGCCACGACACGCAGTCCGCCTGGTTCATACACCGCGTCATCCCAGCGCAGGCGGTACTCAAACTCCGCCTTTTTCTTGCGTCCCAGCGACTTGCCATTGAGAAAAAGCTCCGCCTCATTCCCTGAAGTATAAACTTGCACCGGCGTCACCTGGCCTTCGCGGCCCGGCCACGTCCAGTGCGGCAGAATGTGAGCCATGGGGTACTCGGGACGCCAATACGATTGGTACAGGTAGAATCGATCCTTCTTGAGGCCCGCAAGGTCAATGATCCCGAAATAGGAGCTCCGCGAGGCATCGAAGGGCGTGGGTTCGCCCAGATAATCAAAACCCGTCCACACGAATTCACCGCCCACGAAGGGGAATCTGTCCTGTGCCGCGAATTCCTTTTCGGGGGAATAAGCCCAGCCCGCAAAGTACAAATCATAGGAACTGACCTGCCGATTGCCGGGTTCCTCGCCCGCATTGGCGGACGCCGGCACGCCGGGACCGGAGGCGACCGGGAAGGTATAGACTCCTCTGCTGCTCAACGTGGCTGCGGTCTCGCTGCCGACGATGAACTTGTCCGGAAAGCTTTGATGAAAGGCCGGGTATTGCGGGGACCCGCGGTACAGTCCGGCGCCCTGGTAATTCAGACCGACGGCATCAATCGGTGCGGGAAAAGGACTGGTGGCGCTGGCATAGTTCATCCCGCTGATCGTTGGACGCGTCGGATCCTCTTCATGGCAGATTTTGGTGAGCTTGTCCGCGATGGCAGCACCCGCCGCGCCGCCGCTTTGCTCGCCTACCTCGTTGCCGATGCTCCACATGATCACAGAGGGATGATTACGATCCCTTCGCAAAAGGGCTCGCAGGTCCTGCTCGTGCCAGTCCGGAAACAGCAGGTGATAGTCCAGAGCGGTCTTTTGGCGCACCCACACGTCGAAGGCCTCATCCATGACGAGAAAGCCCATCTTATCTGCAAGCTCAAGAAGTTCCGGCGCAGGTGGATTGTGACTGGTCCGCAGCGCATTGGCTCCCATATCAGCCAATATTTCCAGCTGCCGCTTCAATGCGCGGTAATTCACCGCGGTGCCCAGGGCGCCCAGATCATGGTGGTTGCAGACGCCTTTGATTCTGATATGTTCGCCGTTCAAAAAAAATCCGTTATTGGGATCAAACTTGAGCGTGCGAATCCCAAACGTGGTCTCATAAACATCTACGGTATTGTCTCCCTGCTGCACTTTTGTCACCGCCACGTATCGATTGGGCTTCTGATGAAGGCCTGTTCCCCACAGTTTCGGGCTGGTTATGGTTCCTTTGGTTTCGGTTGTGGCACCCTGGCCGGCGGCAATGCGCATGTTCACGGGCGCAATCGATGTGATGGCGCCGCCCACTTTGCGATCCTCCCCATCGATCTCGAATATCTGTGTCGCCACGCTGACGTTGACATCCTGTTTGGAATCGTTCGCCACAGTCACTTTCAGATCGACGCGCGCCGACGTCTTCGAAACCTCCGGCGTCGCAATGTATGTCCCCCATTGGCCGACGTGCACGGGCGCGGTCTTCACAAGCCAGACATTCCGATACAAGCCGCCCCCCGGATACCAGCGAGAAGATGAGGGCAGGTTGTCGAGGCGAATCGCCAGAATGTTGCTCTCCCCCGGTTTTGCATAAGGCGTCAGATTCAGGCGAAATGAGGAATATCCATAAGGCCATCCGCCCACGAACCGGCCATTGAGCCAGACTGAGCTGTAAGCCATCGCGCCATCGATGTCGAGAAATATGACTTTCCCGGCATCGCTTGCCGCCAAGGTGAAACTCTTCCGGTACCATGCGACTCCTGATGAAGGCAAGCGCCCCATACCCCCGCCGCCTGTGGCAATAAATGGGCCCTCGATCGCATAATCATGGGGCAGATCCAATTTCTGCCACGAACTGTCATCGAAGCCCGGCGCAACGTAGGACACGCCGTCACCCAAATTGCCTTCCGGACGCCCGGCGCGCTTGCTCGGATCCTTGAGGAAGGCACTTCCGGAGGGCAGAATCCACGATTTTGTAACCGTCGCCGAACTGGCGGGAGGCGATACGGCGACAGCTCCGCCCCGTCCCACAGGCTGGGGGCGCACATCATAGTCGAGGCTTGTGGTGATGTTTGGAGGATCGCCCTTCGTAAAACGCCAATCGTCGTCGATCAGCAATCTTATCCGCGGTGAGGCCGAAAGAGGCGCCACGGCGCCATCGGCGGAGTTACCGGAAGGCCCCCCGATCGCCAAGGCGGCAAGGCAGGCAGAGAGGGTTAGCAGCGCTCGATTTCGCAAACAGGTCATTTTCATGGTGTATTCCAGGTTGCATTCAAATCAATGGCGCTCTACTGCATAATTCCATTCCGCCGTGGGTGGGCGGCTGCCGCATCACATCCCTATCCTATGGATATGCAGGGCGTGCCGCAATACGAATCTGGCGGTAACGCACGAGATTGCATTTGACAACACGCGGTTTCTGTGGTCATTAGGTGAAGATACCTCCGTCGAGTGAGAAGCAGTGAGCACCAGCAGCTGGGAGGTCTCTCCCGCGACTGGGTCAGAGCCAGATGATCGATACCGATGCGGCTTGAGATTCCTGTCCATCTCCGTCTGGAGGGGGAATCCGCCTGCGATTCCAACGAATTCAATCAACAAGATCCTAATGGAAACATCAGACTGAGGAGTGATCAAGATGGCAAGAGAATCGTTGCATAGCATTTGCCGTTGGACGTTTAATCCGGGCAAGGGCGGGTTCGTACCAGGGGATATGCGGCCGGAGTGGGGAGGCGGCTTCGGCACCCCTGAGATGATTGAACTGGTCGCCAAGCGGATTCGGCCGCGTCTGCCGAAACATGTCGTGCTCGGCATTGAGATGCACTACGACGCCGAGGTCGACGACGCCAACGCCGCGGCCGTAGCCGATGCGTTGGTGAGAGAAAAACTGTACCTGGCGATGATCACACCCGGCGCGCACACCCACTTTGGCTACGGTGGCATCGCCTCGCTCGATCCGAACGAGCGCAAGGCGGCCGAGAAACTCGGCACCAGGACCGTGGACCTTGCCTACGGCTCGCTCAAGAAGGCCTGGCACCCCGAGAAGGCCCCGGCGTTTGTGATCTGGAATGGCTCGTTCGGCTATGACATCGCCACCGTCGGCATCAAGCGGATGTACCAGAACCTCAAAGAGAGCGTCGCGGATCTGTGCAAGTACGAGGCCGCCAAAGGCGGGCAGCTCCACATCGGCTTCGAGCCCAAGCCCAACGAAGGGCACCCGGCTATGCTGATCCCGACGGTCGCCAGTGCCCTGCTGTTCTGGCATAGGGTCGAGAAGGAATTCGGAATTTCACTCAAAAACAAGGGGGTCAACAAGGAGTTCGGCCACTCCGAGATGATCGGCCTGGACCACGTGGCCGACACGGTCGAGGAACTGGACAACGGCATGTGCGTACACATGCACCTCAACAGCCAGGGCTATAACGACGGGGTCATCCTGGGCGGTCCGGGCAAGTACGACATCGACCACGGGGCCCGCATCAACGGGATGAACGTCGCCATTGCCGGGCTGATCCAGCAGGCCGGCTACGATCGCTGGAAGGGTCACGACATGCAGACCCGCGCCTATGACAACGCCGCGCAAGGTATCGACCGCGTGGTCCGCAGCGTGCTGAGCTGGGAAGCGTGCGAACAGGCGGCGAGGGAACTCGATGCCGACTCCTTGCTGAAGGCGCTGACGCATCGCGAAACCGCCAAAGCCGAAGACATGATGCGTCATGCGGTCGTCAGCGCACAGAAGGCGTTCGACAAGATGTACTAGATTACTGAGGGAGAGTGCAGCTTATGAAGCGAGCTCTGTTGTTTGTTCTGTTCACCTCCGTTTTGGCCGGTGGAACCGGTTTCGCTCAGGGAAGTCAGGCTTCGAACAATTCCACGACCGCCGTGAGGCAGGAGATGGTCGCTGCTCCCATGCGCTCCGCCTCCGCACCCGCCGTTCCGGCCCATCCTTCACCATACAATTTCCCCGGTGTCCAGTATCCGCGGATCGAGGAGGACTCGCGGGTCACCTTCCGCTTCAACGCCCCCAGCGCGCAAAAGGTGCAGGTCGCCCTTGTCACATCTGGATCGAATTCACTCCAGCCCCTTCCGTATGACATGGTCAAAGGGGACGACGGCGTGTGGACCTACACTACCAAGGAACCGCAGAGCCCCGGGTATCACAACTACTGGATGCTCGTAGATGGCGCGGCCGTGGTGGACCCGGCCACCAACGCGTTCATCGGCTACGGCCACATGTGCAATGCCTTTGAAATCCCGGAACCGGGCGTCGATTTTTATGACCTGAAAGACGTGCCCCACGGAAATGTGCTGGTCAAAAACTATTTTTCCAGGACATCCAATTCCTGGCGGCACATCTTTGTCTATACCCCGCCGGGATATGACACCAACACCTCCACCCGATACCCGGTGCTGTATCTGCAGCACGGCGGCGGCGAGGATGAGCGGGTCTGGATCGAAATGGGCCGGACCAATGTGATCCTCGATAACCTGCTCGCCGAAGGGAAGGCCAAACCCATGATGGTGGTCATGGAAACCAGTGCCGTGGGTGGCGCAGGTCGCGGCGCCGGTGCTCCTGCTGCTGCGGGTCGTAGCGCTGCCCCAGGCGCCGGTGCTGGTGCCGGCCGTGGGTTTGGCGGTCCCGGGGGCGGCCCCTACGGACAGCTTATGGTCAATGATTTGATCCCGTGGATCGACAGCAACTTCCGTACCCTTGCCGACAAGGACAACCGAGCCATGGCGGGTCTTTCGATGGGCGGCATGCAGACCGCTTCCGTTACCATGGTCAACCTCGATAAGTTCTCGTACATTGGCCTGTTCAGCGGCGGCGCCGCCACCGGGTTTGGTCCCGGTGGTCGCGGCAACGCGGCGCCAGGCGCCGCACCAACAGCCGCGCCTGCGCCGCTCGACCTCAAGACGATCTACAGCGGTGCCATGGCCGACCCTGCGGAATTCAACAAGAAGGTCAAGGTCCTCTTCATGAGTTTCGGCTCGGAACCCCCGTTGGAGAATCCCGAGGCCTTGAAAAGACACCAGGATCAACTCGTCGCCGCCGGGATCACCAACAGCTACGTGTACATCTCTCCCGGCACCTCGCACGAATGGCAGACTTGGAGAAGGAGTCTGTATACTTTTGCTCCTCTTCTGTTCAAGGGCTCTTCCTCCCCCGCACCGCCCGTGGCCCAGCAGGGCGCTGCACGAGGTGCTGTGCCCGGGCAAGGGGCTCGCGGAGCCGGCGGAAGAGGCGGATTCGGCGGGCCGATCGAGTTGGGCCCGGACGACAAACCCGCATTCCCCGATCCGCCCGCCGGGTTCAATGTCAGGCGCGACAATGTTCCTCACGGCGAGATAACGGCCGTTCAATATGATTCCAAGACACTCGGAACGCGGCGGCAGATCCGCGTTTACACGCCGCCCGGCTATTCGACAAAACGCAAGTACCCGGTTCTTTATCTGCTGCACGGCATCGGCGGCAACGACCGCGAATGGCTGCAAGCGTGCAAAGCGGACAACGTCATCGACAACCTGATAGCCGATGGCAAGATGAAGCCGATGATCGTCGTCTTCCCTAACGGCAATTCAAGCGTAACAGCCGATGCCGTAAATGCACCCCCCGGGCAAGGCGGAGCGCGCGGCGGCGCCCCCGGTGCACGTAGCGGGGCCGGGGCTGGGGCTCCTGCCGGTGCAGGCGCCGGCCGCGGGTTCAGCGGTGGATTCGACAGCTGGGGAAAGCCTTTCGAAAACGACTTGATCAAGGACATCATCCCCTACATCGAGTCCCACTATTCCGTGTATAAAGACCGCGAGCATCGCGCCCTGGCGGGTCTCTCGATGGGTGGCGGCCAGTCCCTGAACATCGGCATGTATAACATCGGAACCTTTGCCTTTGTTGGTGGGTTCTCCTCGGCCCCGAATACGAACAAGTTCGGCGGGATGTACACCGACGTCGAATTCCTGCCCGATCCTGCAGCCGCCAAAAAGAAACTGAAGCTCCTGTGGATTGCTTGCGGCAACAAGGACGGCTTGATCCGCGTAAGCCAGGGCGTCCACAAATACCTCAAAGAGAAAGGTGTACCGCACGTCTGGCACGTGGATTCGAATGCCCACGACGGGACGGAATGGGCCAACAATCTGTACCTTTTCGCCCAGCATATCTTCAAGTGAGTGTCACGATCGACCACAGCTTTCAGCGAGTGCACTAAATCAATTCCGGTTTGCGATTGATACCGAACAAACCGGCAAGGACATTGAGTTCTCGGAGGCGGGGGCTTAGATCCTTGCAGATAACGTTGAGACGAACTACCCTGGTGCCGCCGACCGGCAAACGTAGCGGTAGCAATTCTCCATTATCCAAACAAGGCTGGATCCGGTAAATGGGTAGCCAGCCGAAACAGAACCCACTGCGAACGGCAGCAATCGCGGCCTCTATGGTGGTGACCGATACAAAACGTTGGGCAGGACTGGATGGCTGGCGCAGAACGACACCAGAAGCTACTCCTTCGATGGTCACGATTGTGTGCTGAATCAGGTCTATCCGAGACAACGGCTGCGGAAGCGAGAGGAGTGGGTGATCCACCCGGGCGACTGCGAGCATCCTGATTTCCAGGATCGGTTTGACGTAGTACTCGCGTGACGCCAGTGCCGCAATACAGAGGTGGGCGTTTTGCGCTGAGAGCTCAGAGTCCGCGGAGAGAAACGTCGCTTGCCGGAGTTTGGGCCGAGCATAGGGAAATCGCCGAGAGAATTCGTAAAGAGCCTTAAAGAGCCGATCATCTGGAAAAATGCTGTCCACAGATAATCGAATCTCTGATTCTCCACCTGAGGCGAGTGATCGAGCTCTCTGTTCGAGTTGGTGAAATCCAGCCAGATGGGGTTCGGCGTCGGCGAGTAGCACGCGACCCAGTTCAGTCAGCTGGGCTTTTCTGCCTTTCAACTCCAACAGCTTGATCCCAAGCTGTTCCTGAAGCCGGGCGATTGCGTAACTGATGGTGGATTGAGAGCGATTGAGTTGCGCCGCCGCAGGTGCAAAGCCGCCCAACTGAACAACGGTGCGCAAAATTTCCCATTCATCGAGAGTGGTCTTCATGAGTCGAGAATACATCTAATAATTCGATAGATTCCAGCCAAAATATTCGTCTTTTTCTTCGATATTACTTAGTAGTATGGGCTCGTCTGAATAGTCTGTTGCCAGAAATGGGAATTTCACAGGACCCTGGGGCCGAAGTGAGATGCAAGGAGAAAGGATCCCCGTTACCGAGTTTCTTGCGGGGGGATAAAGGAGCCACGGTTTAGGTTCCTCGATCATACGTATAACGGGGGGAATTGTCTTTGGGTCTGCTTTGCTTTGAAAAACAGGATTTAATGATGTAAAAATCGCTTTTTCTGGAGCGAGCCCAGGGACATGGCTCCCGTTGGTGTCACCGGGGTATCCAGGACGGGTGCGAAAATGAACGACATCGGCAGTTATCTGGAGACGCAGTTCTCACTAGCAGGAAAGACAGCCTTGCTTACCGGCGGCGCGGGGGGCATTGGCAGGGCGCTGACGGTGGGGCTATGCGGCGCTGGCGCGCAGACCGCCGTGTGTGACGTGAACCTTGACCGGGCCCGGGAGATCGCAGCGGAAATGATACCCACAGGCCACCAGGCCAAGGCGTTCAATCTTGATCTGACGGAGACGAGGTCGATCCACCAATGCGTCGAGGCGGTGTTGGCGGAATTCGGGAAGATCGACATTCTGATCAACTGCGCCGGCGTGAACAAGCGTGAGGGATTCCTGGATGTGCAGGAGAAAACGTACGACTTCATCATGAACGTCAACCTTAAGGGCACGTTCTTCATGACACAGGCGGTCGTGCCGCACATGATCAAGCAGGGCGGCGGCAAGATCGTCAATTTCAGCTCGCACAACGCCCAGGGGATGCTGGGGGGTGTTTCGGTGTACGGGGCGACGAAGGGCGCGGTCTCTGCGTTGACGCGCTCCATGGCGATCGAATGGGCGAAGTTCAACGTTCAAGCCAACGCGGTGGCGCCCGGTCACATTCTGACAGAACTGACCCAGATCACCTGGAACCATCCGACGCGCGCCCCGTACCTGCGGGAGCGCATCGCGATGCGCCGGCCGGGTATGCCGGAAGAAATCGTAGGGATAGTGTTGATGCTCTGTTCCAATGCCTCCAGCTACATGACCGGCCAGACCTATCATGTGGATGGTGGGTGCCTGGCAGGGGGAACGCCCTGGGAATACGACACAAAGTTCTGATTCGGAGGAGTTCATGATCAGGAATGGGAAGGTAACCGAGCTCCGTCATCTGGCGGCCAAGATGCGCAAGGACATCATTTTGATGGTCGGAGTGGGACAGGCCGGGCATATCGGAGGCTCATGCTCGGCCGCGGACATTGTCGCGGCGCTCTATGGCTGCAAGATGAAGCACGATCCCAGGAATCCGAAATGGGAGGGACGTGACAAGCTGCTGATGAGCAAGGGGCACGCGGCGATTATTCAATACGCGGCACTGGCGGAACTGGGGTACTTTCCGACCGGGGAGTTGGTGACACTCAAAAAGCTCGGATCGATGCTGCAAGGCCATCCGGACATTCACAAGACGCCGGGGATCGAGGCCAATACGGGGTCGCTGGGGCAGGGGCTGTCGATCTCCAACGGCATGGCACTGGCGATGAAACTGGACAAAAAGGACAACAAGGTCTACTGCATCCTCGGCGACGGCGAACTGGCCGAGGGGCAGGTGTGGGAGGCGGCGATGTTCGCGGGAGCCAGGAAGATCGACAATCTCGTCGCGATCATCGACCAGAATTGCATCTCAGCAATGGGCCGTGTGGCCGAGCGGATGAATAGCAATCCGCTGCCCGAGAAATGGCGGGCTTTCGGGTGGCACGTGCTGGAGATTGACGGCCACAACATAGAGGAGATCGTGGCGGCGCTCGATGCGGCCGACACGATCAAGGAACGGCCCACGGCCATCATCGCACACACGACCAAGGGCAAGGGATTCTCGTTCGCGGAGAACCAGGCGGCCTTCCACAACGGGATAATGACCCAGGCTCAGTACGAGCTGGGCCTTAAAGAAGCCGACGCAGCCCTGGCGGAATTTCTGCTTCATGAGACGGAGGCTTGATTGATGGCAACATACAGCAATCCACGCACGGCTTATGGCGAGACTCTTGTCGAACTCGGCAAGGAGGATCCGCGCATCGTGGTCCTCGATGCCGACCTGTGCAAGTCGACGATGTCGGTACTGTTTCAGGATGCGTTCCCGGACCGCTTTTTTGAAATGGGCATCGCGGAAGCCAACATGATGTCGATGGCGGCGGGACTGGCGGTCAGCGGAAAGATCGCGTTCGCCAGCACGTTTGCGGTTTTTGCTACGGGCCGGGCGTACGATCAGCTTCGCCAGACCATATCCATCGGCAAGCTGAATGTGAAGGTGTGCGGCTCGTCTTGCGGGCTGTCGGATTTCGGCGACGGCTCGACGCACCAGTCGATCGAGGACGTGGCGATCATGAGCGCGATCCCGAACATGACGATCCTCACACCCGTCGATGCGGCCGAGACGCGCCTGGCAGTGCGCGCGGCGGCGGCGCACCCCGGACCTGTATACATCAGGGTGAACCGGAATCCCGTGCTGGACGTGCTGACCAGAGATGACACGTTCAAAATCGGCCAGCACCGCGTGCTCAGGGAGGGCAAGGACATCCTCCTGCTGGCCCATGGGGTGATGGTGGAAAAGGCGCTGGCGGCTGCTTCACTGCTGGAGAAGGAGGGCCTGAGCCCTAAGGTAGTGAGCATCTCGACGATGAAGCCGTTCGATTACGAGGGCCTTGCGAAAATGGCCCAAGGGATGAAGGGAGTGATTACGGCTGAGGAGCACAGCTATATCGGCGGCCTGGCCTCGGCGACGGCGCTGGCGCTGCGCGGCAGCGCAGTGCCTATGGACTATCTGGCAATCAATGACGTCTTCGGCGAGTCGGCGCATCATCCTGAGGAGCTTCAGGCGGCGTTCGGCCTGACAGCGGACAACATCGCAGAAAAAGCAAGGAAACTGGCTGCCGGCAAACCCTAGAAACGCGCGCTTTGCGGCTTTTCATACAGTCGCGCGGGGACGCGGGCTATTCAACCTTTTCAGTATTCTGAAAGGAAGGAACGGCATGAAAATCGGATTCATCGGACTTGGCATCATGGGCAAGCCCATGGCCAGAAACCTCCTGAAAGCCGGCCATGAGGTGGTGTGCTACGACATCATCCGGCAGAACGTCGATGCCGTGACATCGGCAGGCGCCGAGGCGGCGGGCTCGGCAAAGGCGGTGGCCGAGCAATGCCCGATCATCGTCACGATGTTGCCCAACTCCCCGCACGTGAAGGAAGCGGTGTTGGGGAGGGGCGGCGTTTTGGAGGGCGCCAAGGCGGGGACGATTCTCATCGACATGAGTTCGATCGCTCCGCTGGCGTCGCAGGAAATCGCCAAGGCATGCGAGCAGAAGGGCGTGAAGATGATTGACGCCCCGGTCAGCGGCGGTGAGCCGAAGGCCGTCGACGGCACGCTCTCCATCATGGTCGGCGGCGACGAGGCGGTGTTCCATTCGGTGAAGGACATCCTGCTGAAGATGGGCGCCAGTGCCGTGCATTGCGGCCCGATCGGAGCGGGAAACACGACCAAGCTGGCCAACCAGGTAATCGTGGCGTGCAACATTGCGGCGGTGGCCGAAGCGTTCACGCTGGCCAGGAAGGCAGGTGTCGATCCGAAGCGGGTTTTCGAGGCAATCAAGGGCGGCCTGGCGGGTTCAACCGTGATGAATGCGAAGGCGCCGATGATCCTGGAAGGCAACTTTAACCCCGGCTTCAAGATCGACCTGCACATCAAGGATTTGAACAACGCGCTGGACACCGGGCACAGCGTCGGCTCGCCCATGCCGCTGACGGCCCAGGTGATGGAGATGATGCAGACGCTCCGCGCCGACGGCTGCGGCCAGAACGACCACAGCGGGCTGGCGAAATACTACGCGAAAATTTCCGGCACGAAGATCGGCCAATAGGCGCCAAAGCTGGAGGAGGCAGTGGACGAGTCGCGGCTAGTTACGGGACAACTGCCAGCCACGGCCACGGCAGAGAGCGAAACGGATCAGTTGATCCGCAAGGTGCTGCGGCGGATCATTCCGTTGTGCATCCTGCTTTTCCTGCTCAACTACATCGATCGGGCCAATATCGCGATCGCCAAATCGTCGATGATCGCGACGGTGCGGGGATTTACAGACAACGTGTACGCCATCGGCGTGGCCGTCTTCTTCATTCCGTATTGCCTCTTTGAGGTGCCATCGAACCTTATCCAGCAGCGCGTGGGTGCACGGCGGTGGATCGCCCGGATCATGATCACCTGGGGCATGGTCTCGACATGCTTCATGTTTACGAGCGGGCCGTGGGCCTACTACATCCTGCGGGCCTTGCTGGGGCTGGCGGAGGCGGGCTTCTTTCCGGGCGTGCTGCTGTATCTTTCATACTGGGTTCCGCATCGCCATCGGGCAGGGGCGTCGGCGCTGTTTTTCCTTTCGCAGGCCATCGCCCAGGTGCTGATAAACACGCTTGGCGGGAGCCTCCTGGCTGCGGCCGATTACTTCCATCTTCCGGGGCATGCGTGGCAGTGGCTCTTCTTCCTGGAAGGGGTGCCGTCGATCATGGTTGGCGTGATCGTTCTGTTCTACCTGACGGACAAGCCCGAGGATGCGCACTGGCTGTCCTCCGTGGAGCGCTCGCGGCTGATCGACATCATGGCCCGGGAGAAGCGGGAGGTGGCGGGCCACAGCGCTTCGGACTTCCGGCAGGCGCTGGCCTCGCGTTCCACCTGGGCCTTGTCGCTGATCTACAGCCTTATGATATGGGCCTATTTCCCGGCAAATTTTTTTACGCCCGACATCCTCAAGGACGCCCTGGTGCAGGGGCACATCATCGCGGTGGCGGCACCGGGGAATGCGGCGCCGGCCATGCCGCCGACGCCCGAATATGTCGTGTCGCTGTACGTGGGCCTGCTGTCGGCTATCCCCTTTGGGGCGGCGGCGCTCACGATGCTGGCCATCGCGCGCCACTCGGACCGGTGCAACGAACGCAAATTCCACGCGGCGGGGGCGTGCGGGCTGATGGCGGTCGGACTTGCCCTGGCGGCGGTGGCACCGCGCCTCGCCGGCGGGGTGACCGGAACGCTGCTCACGGTGGCGGGACTGTCCATGACTGCGATCGGCTGGTTTGCAGCGTTCGCAGTGTTCTGGGCGATTCCGCCGCAGTTGCTTACGGGAACGGCGATCGCCGCATCGCTGGCCATCATCAATGCGATTGGGAATCTCATGGGGAATTTTTTGAGTCCCAATCTGCGCGTGTGGCTGTCGCTCAACCGGCCGACATTCCTGCTGGTGGCCGCCGGATGCGGGCTGTTGGCAGCGGTCCTGATGCCGCTGCTGCGTCTGCCCAAGCGCGCATAGACCGGCGACTGTTGGGGAACCGCAAAGACCTCGAAGACCTCGAAAGCGTGCGCTTTGACCTTTGCGGTCTTCGAGGTCTTTGCGGTTCAGTGTTGGGTCGTGAACCTGTGGCACTGCGTACATTGTACGCACCGAAGGTGGTGAGTTGGTGAAGCCGAAATCTCAAGTGGAAGCCTCTGAACGGTTCAAACTCCCCGGGCTGCGGTGGTGGATGATCGTCCTGATCATGCTGGGATCGGTATTGAACTATCTGACGCGCAACACGCTGTCGGTGGCCCAGGTGCAACTCAAAGATACGCTGCACATCTCGGAAGCGCAGTATTCGTGGATCACGGGTGCGTTTCAGATCATGATCATGCTGCAGCCGATCTGCGGCTATGTTCTGGACGTGGTGGGGCTCAGGATCGGATTTGCGATCTTCGCCACGGCATGGTCCTTGATCAACATGGCGCATGGGCTGGCGGGGTCTTGGAAGGGGCTGGCGTTCCTGCGCGGGCTGATGGGCTTTGCGGAGGGATCGGCAAATCCCGCGGGGATGAAGGCGACGGCGGAGTGGTTTCCCGCGCAAGAACGGGGGTTTGCGGGAGGAATTTACAATATTGGGGCTTCGGCGGGGTCGATGCTGGCGGGGCCGCTGGTGGTCTTTGCGGTCGTTTTCCTGAACTGGCAAAGCGCGTTTGTGATCAGCGGCGGGCTGGGTCTGGTGTGGGTGTGTTTGTGGCTGCTGCTCTATCACTCGCCCTCGCGACATCGGTGGCTGTCGGAGAAAGAGCGGGACTACATCGTAAGGGGACAGGAAAAGGCGCTCAACGAAGGAGGACGGCCGTCAATCTGGGAGATCCTCCGGCAGCGGAATTTCTGGGGGATCGCGATCCCGCGTTTTCTAGCCGATCCCACGTGGGGCACGTTGTCGTTCTGGCTGCCGCTGTATCTGGCGAGCGAGCGCCATTGGGAGCTCAAAAAGATCGCGCTGTTTTCGTGGCTGCCGTTCCTGGCGGCTGATTTCGGCTGCATTTTTGGAGGACTGGTGGCCGCGACGCTGCAGAAGTATATGGGCGTATCGCTGATTAACGCGCGGCGACTTGCGTTTTCGGTGGGGGTGGTTCTGATGGTCAGTGTCGCGTTTGCAGGCCGGGTCAATGACCCGTATGTGGCGATCATGCTATTCAGCCTGGCCGGATTTGCCCATCAGACGCTCTCGGTGACGGTTATCACGATGTCATCAGACCTTTTCCGGCGGAGCGAGGTCGCGACCGTGGCCGGCATGGCTGGAACGATGGGCAACGCAGGCGTGCTGATCTTTACGTTGACCGTGGGAGCGCTGGTAACCCGAATCGGCTATTCGCCGTTCTTCGTATGCCTGAGCATCCTGGACATCATCGGCGCAATCGTCTTGTGGACCGTTGTGCGTGAGAGGAAGACCACGTGAATATCACCAATCCGATTTTGCGCGGCTTCAACCCCGATCCTGCCATCCTGCGCGTGGGCGATGACTACTATATTGCCACGTCCACTTTCGAGTGGTACCCCGGCGTGCAGATTCACCACTCCAAGGACCTGGTGCACTGGCGGCTGCTGACGCGGCCTCTGCGGCGGGCGAGCCAGTTGGACATGCGCGGCGATCCGGATTCCTGCGGCATATGGGCACCGTGCCTGACCTATGCCGACGGTTTTTTCCACCTGATCTACACGGACGTGAAACGGTATGGCCGGGCGTCGGGCGGCGGCACGGCCAACGCATCGCTGCGCGACTATCACAATTATCTGGTGACGGCCGAGCACATCGACGGCGACTGGTCGGACCCGATCTACCTGAACAGCAGCGGCTTTGATCCATCTCTGTTTCATGACGAGGATGGCCGTAAATACCTGCTTAACATGCTCTGGGACCATCGCCCGGGCCGGAATCGTTTTGCCGGCATTGCCCTGCAGGAATACTCGCCGCGCGAACGAAAACTGATCGGCCAGCGGCGGTTGATCTTCCGGGGCACGCCGATCGGCTTCACCGAGGGGCCGCATCTGTACAAGCGCGGCGGATACTATCATCTCCTGGTTGCCGAGGGCGGCACGTTTTGGGGCCATGCCGTGACCATGGCCCGGTCGCGGCAGATTGACGGGCCCTACGAAGTGCATCCTGATACCTATGTTCTGACGGCGCGCGATCGGCCCGACTGCACGTTGCAGCGCGCGGGACATGCCTCAATAGTGGATACGCAGGACGGCGAGACCTACATGGCCTATCTGTGCGGCAGGCCGCTGCCCAATCGCGGCCGCTGTGTCCTGGGACGGGAGACGGCGATCCAGAAGATGGTCTGGTCAGCGGATGGGTGGCTACGCACCACCGACGGCCAGGGCGTGCCGCAGGCCAGCGTCCCGGCGCCGAACCTACCGGAGCACCGGTTTCCTGCGCCGCCCGCCCGCGAGGACTTCGATTCGCCGGAACTGCCCATCGATTTTCAATGGCTTCGTTCGCCCTATCCCGAGCAGCTCTGGAGCCTTTCGAAACGCCCCGGCTTTCTGCGCCTCTTTGGCCGCGAGACCCTGGGCAGCCAGTTTGAGCAGGCGCTCGTGGCCCGCCGACAGCAGGCCTATTGTTTCACTGCCGCGACGCGCATGGAATTCCAGCCGGAGCATTTTCAGCAAGCCGCCGGCCTCATCCTGTATTACCACGCCACGAAGTTTCATTACCTGTTCCTGACAGAGGACGAAACGATCGGACGTCATTTGCGCGTCATGTCGTGCGTGACGGATGTGGGCGACAGTTTCATTCCGCCGATTCCGCTGCCAGCGGGCACGGGAAACATCGAGTTGCGCATGGATGTGGATTACGAGCGCCTGATTTTTGCTTACCGACTGCCCGGGCAGGCTTGGCAGGCTTTGCCGCGGGTTTTTGATGCCAGCATCGTCTCCGACGAAGCCGGTCCGCCGATCTTGCCCAACTTCACGGGGGCGTTTGCGGGTGTCTGCTGCCAGGACGGTGCAGGAACGCGCCGGGCGGCGGATTTTGACTACTTCGAGTATTCTGAACGAGGCTATCAACCCCGGCCTGCCTTGCTGTGACTGGATGCCATATCAACCACCCAGGCTGCTATTTGCCGGGCGGCGCCAAAGGTCTCCCATTCATCGAGAGTGGCGTTCACGTATCAGGAATACATCTAACAATTCGATAGGTTTCTTTTAAAAATCCGGCTTTTTCCAGATCTATCTTGATCGTAGTATGGGTCTATTCAGAAGAAGCCAATCGGGACTGACTCCCGCCGGAGGAGGTTAGTTCACGGGAAAACGCTCTCCGGCGTCTGGATCGACGGGGAAGGTCGTAGGAGGCTGGCACAAAACTTCGCGTGGACGTGCAGCTTGGCCATAATCGCAACCTGAGGAAATAGAGATGAAAAAGGTTGGAAGGGCGATGCTCCAATCTGCGAATCCTTGCGGTCGACAGGAGTCGGGCAATGATCAACCCGCTGCGGCCAACGTCTATCGAGCGACCTATCCCCGCCTCGAAGCGCCGTTTATCAACGAATGCCCAACCATTCATTAAAGGAGGTTCTCGAAAATGAGGCGTTTTCTATTGCCTTCAGCCGTGCTCGTGGCTCTCTTTGCGATTCCTCTGTTCGCTCAGACATCCGGTGAGGTAACGGGACACATCAGCGATCCGAGTGGTGCCGCCGTACCGGGCGCGAAAATCTCCCTTACCAACATCGCAACGAATGCTGTACGAACTGCCCTGTCGACAGGTTCGGGAGATTATACCTTCCCCGCTGTGGCCCCAGGCATGTACAGCGTCAAAGTGGAAATGGCCGGCTTCAAGACGGCCAGCAGTAACGTTCAGGTCCAAATTCAGCAGGCGGTCCGTCTCGATTTTGCTCTCGAGCTCGGGCAAGTCTCCGAAACGGTCGAGGTCACGGCTTCGACACCGCTGCTGCAATCGGAGACCGCGTCGCTTGGCACCGTGATCGAGAACAAGGGGATTACGGAACTGCCACTGAACGGCCGCAACTACCTGAACCTGGTCGCGCTGGCGGCGAACGCCAACACGCTCTCGCCGATTTCGGGTCAGGCGGCCGGCCGGCTGGGCGGCGAACGGGCCTCTCAATCCATTTCGGCCGGGGGCGCCCGCATCATGTTCGATTACTTCACGCTGGACGGTGTCACCAACACCGACCCGGATTTCAACACCTATGTCGTGCTGCCATCGATCGATGCCATTCAGGAATTCAAGGTCCAGACCGGCGTCTACCCGGCCGAGTTCGGCCATCAGTCCACCCAAATCAACGTGGTGACCAAGTCCGGCGGCAACGCCTATCACGGCTCGCTATTCGAATTCATCCGCAACGATAGTTGGGATGCCAAGCCGTACAGTTTCACCACCGTTCGCCCCAAGTCGCCGTTCAAATGGAACGATTACGGCTTCGAACTCGACGGCCCGGTGCGCATTCCCAAACTTCTCGACCTGCGCAACCGGCTGTTCTTCATGGCGAATTCTGAATGGAAACCCCAGCGCCAGAGTTCCCTGGCCACCTATTCCGTCCCGACCGAAGCCATGTTCAATGGCGACTTCAGCGCCTGGCCCACGACGATCTATGATCCGAACACCAAGTTGCCATTTGACGGCAACATCATTCCTCCGAACCGGATCGATCCAATCTCGAAGAATTTTCTGAAATACTATGTCCATTCCAACCTCCCGGGTTTTTCGAACAACTACACACAGATGAACTCTTCTCCCAACAACCGTCATGGATTCACGCTGCGGATGGACTTCGTCGAATCGGCGCACTCGCAGTGGATGGGACGATATAGCTATGGTGACGAGGACCAGTCGACGACCGGCATCAGCATCACCGGCAGCAAGATCCTCACCAGCTACAAGCAGTACCTGGGGTCCAACACCCGGACCATCACCCCGTGGCTGGTGAACGAAGCGCGTTTCGGCTACTCGAAGCTGAGCAATTCCCTCGGCACTCGCTCGGCGTACGAGACCGACTCGGTGTCCACTATCGGGATTCCGGGCCTCCAGCCTGGCCCCCCAGTCTCGTGGGGCGTTCCGATGGCTTCCTTTGCAGGGGACGGTTTCGTCGCCATCGGCGACGTGCAGGACGGTCCTTATTTCATCGACGACAACACGCTCCAAGTGGTCGATAATCTAGCCTGGACACACGGCAAACACAGCTTCCGCTTCGGGTTCGAATACAATCGCCAGAACTTCAATCAGCAGGGCAACCAGTTTTCCCGCGGCCAGTTTGCGTTCCAGCCGAATGCGACACAGAGTCCGAGCAAAACGGGAGGCGATGCATTTGCCGAGTTCCTGCTGGGCGATCTCTGGAATTCGATAGTGGCCGTAGCCCTTGCCCAGGCCGAGTTTCAGCGGAACGTCGAGGCGGTTTTTTTTGACGATACGTGGAAGGTGACGCCGAAACTGACTCTGTCTCTGGGCTTGCGCTGGGAGGTGACACCACCCTGGGCCAACAACCTCAATAACTTGTTCACAGCTTACGTACCGCACATCCAGGCAAACTCGAACCCCCCGTCGTCCGAGATTCCGTACATGCTCCGCCAGGGCAATTGCACCGATCCATATGCCGGGCCTCCAGCGATCAACATCCGCTGGACTACTGTCGACGCAAAATGCAGCAACGGGCTGCTGCCTGATCAGTTGTTGCATACGTCCTATCGTGATTTCGCCCCGCGCATGGGTATTGCGTTTTCGCCCGATTCCAAGACGGTGATCCGCACCGGCTTTGGCATGTTCTACAACCAGGAAATCGGCAATGCGTATTTCGACCTGGCCCGGAACATCGGGGGCCGTGTCACTCTCCAGTCCAACAGTGGAACCCCCAACCTCTTCTGGAGCAACGCCGTCCCCCCCAGCGGCACCTATGCCAACGTGCCGTCTCCTTACGCGTATGCCATGAACCCCGACCACCGCACAACCTATCTCATGCAGTATTTGCTCAACATTCAGCGGCAGTTGACCCTCAACTGGGCGATCGAGGTCGGATACCTGGGTGCGATGAGCCGGCACCTTCAGGGCTTCCAGGATGCGAACCAGGGTATTCCAGGCACGGTCGGCAGTGTCACCTCCCGGCGTCCATACAAGGGCTTCAGCAATATCCAGTGGGTGCAAGACGGCGGGGACGGAAGTTACAACTCCCTCAGCATCAAGGCGACACGCCGGTTCAGCCAGGGATTTAGCGTCATAGGTTCCTACACCTGGTCGAAATCGCTTGACACTACCAGTGGCATACGCGTCCAGGGAGGTGATACTCTTTACCCGCAAAACAGCTATTGCCTCGCTTGCGAAAAAGGACCCTCTGCCTTTGACACACCGCATCGGATGGTGACCTCCGTCCTTTACGATTTGCCTGCCGGCAAAGGCAGGGCACTGAACCTCACCAACCCGGTGGTGGAAGCAATCGTCGGCGGCTGGCAAGTCGGCGGCATCCTCACTCTGCAATCCGGCCAGGCCGGCCATCTGACTATTGGCGGAGTGGATAATGCCGGCACCGGTTCGGGCGGATACGATCGCCCCAATGCGACGGGTATCAGCCCTTATCTCGACAACCCGACCCCTTCCAGATATTTCAGTCTGGATGCCTTTGTCGAGGCTCCTCCCGGACAATTCGGCAATGCCGGGCGCAATTCAATCCGGGGACCGGGGGTTATCCAATTCGACTTCGAAGTACACAAGCAATTCCGGATGCCGTACAAGGAAGGCCACGCACTCCAGTTCCGGATGGAGGCTTTTAACGTTCTCAACCACCCAAACTGGGGGATGCCCAACTTGAACATTCTGTCGGGGGCGGTCCGACCTGGAAAGCCGGGCACGGCTGCCCATCAAAACTTCGGAGTGGTGACGTCAACGTCCACTGCCATGCGCCAGATCCAATTCGGACTGAAGTACTCGTTCTGATTCAGAGCACGCTCTTGCGGGCCAATGGCCGAACCGGGCGTTCCCGGGCCATTGGCCCTGCGAGCCCCAGTGCTGACGGCGTGACGCTATCTGAGACAACCCGTGCGGGCCTTCGGTGTGCCTGCTAAAAACTTCGTAACGATTCCGATCATTGCTCTTGCGGATTCGCGCTGGTATCGTCCTGAGCCATGCTTAACTTGCTGATTTCATTGTTCGCTGCCGTTGTTTCCACGCTCCGAACGTGCGCCTCCATGCAATTGGAACTTCTCGCTCTTCGTCAGCAACTCGTCGTGCTGCAAAGAGCCAATAAGAAACGGTTCCGGCTCCGGGCGTCGGATCGAATCTTGTGGGTCCTTCTCTCCCGGTTCTGGCCCAATTGGCGGAATTGCCTCCCACGTGTTTCTTGTACTGGCTCATGATCGCAGGCGCGTCGTACATTTTAACGTCACTGAGCATCCGACCGCCGAGTGGACCGCAGCCCAAATACTAAATGCATTTCCCTGGGACAACGCTCCGCGCTATCTGATTCGGGACCGCGATGGCATCTATGGTGCAGCCTTCAAGGCGCAGGCTAAGAGCCTGGAAATCAGCGAGGTGCTCATCGCATTCCGTTCGCCCTGGCAGAGCCCGTACGTCGAGAGGCTCATCGGCTCAATCCGCAGAGAATGCCTCGATCATGTTATTGTCATTGATGAGCTGTCGCTCCGCCGCCATTTGTTTTTTTACTTTCGATATTATCATGGCGCAAGGTGCCATCTTTCGCTCGGGAAGGACTCTCCCGATGGCAGGGCCGTTCAGCCGCCGCACATGGGCAAAATCTTTGCCTTCCCCGAAGTAGGCGGGCTTCATCATCGATACGAGCGCAGGGCTGCCTGAATTCCAGCATTTTCACGAGTTCGGCCCTGGTATTTCCCATCCGGTGCGCCGATGTGCGCAGCAACGGCCAATTCGACGACGAAATCCTGATCAATCAGCACCATTAAGCAGCAGATTCTTGAAAAATTCCTCTCGAAATGCAAATTCCGATACAGCGCCAACACCTCGATTTCATTCGGATTGGATATTTGGTAGGGACACCTCTCTGTCGGTGGTTCCCATCATGACAATCGAGAAGTCGGCGACGGTGTTCGACTGTTTTCTTGTTGACAGTTGCTCGTTCGAGTTTTAAGGTGTGTTTACGATCGTCTACAGGAGTGAAGCATGACTCAGCCTAAATCGGAAGTGTTGCAAGGCACGCTCGATCTTCTCGTGCTCAAAACCCTGGAAACCATCGGGCCGATGCACGGATGGGGGATATCGCGCCGCATTCAGCAAGTTTCCGACAATGCGCTCCAACTGACCCAGGGCACCATCTATCCGGCGCTCCTGCGCCTGGAGCAGCGCGGCTGGATTGCCGCGGAGTGGGGCACCTCGGACCAGAATCGCAAGGCGCGTTTCTATTCCATCACCAAAGCAGGCCGCAAACAGCTCCGCGAGGAAACGGAAAGCTGGGAACGCATGATGGCGATCATCAACAGGGTACTTGACGGCGCATAGGGAGGCGGCGATGCCGGCATCCATTCGAGCTTTCCTGTGGCGCATTTTGCATCTCAATCACCGGACCAAGTCAGAAGCTACTCTTGCCAATGAGCTGGAGTTTCATCTGCAGATGGAGATCGAAGAAAATCTGCGTCAGGGCATGAGTTCCGAAGAAGCCAGGCGGCAAGCGCTTATCGCTATGGGTGGCTTGGAGCAAACGAAGGAGGAATATCGCGACACCAGCCGAATCCGTTTACTGGATGAACTCCAACAGGATCTGCGTTACGCAGTCCGCATATTGCGAAGAAATCCGAGCTTCACGATAGTGGCTATCATCACGCTGGCGTTGGGGATTGGAGCCAACACCGCAATTTTTAGCGTGGTCAATGCAGTCATTTTGCGGCCGCTGCCATATAAAGATCCCGGCTCACTCGTCATGATTTGGCAGAAGGACATCCGGCGCGGCACGAATCAGCGGGTTTCCTATTTCAACTTCATCAATTGGCGGGCAGCAATATCGAACTTTAAGGATATCGCTGCCTACAGTTCCGGAGGTTTCGTCTTCGACCAGTCGGGCACCAAGGAAATCATTCCGGGAGCCACCGTCTCGGGCACCTTTTTCTCGACGCTTGGTATCAATACCGCCCTTGGTAGAACCATCCTTGCTTCCGACGAGCAAAATGGCGCGGCCCCCGTTGCTGTCATCAGCGATCAATTTTGGAGGGATCGCTTCGGATCGGATCCATCCGTCGTGGGACGCGGACTCCAACTAAACGGGAAGAGCTATACAGTGGCAGGCGTTTTGTCGCCTGACTTTAGGCCAGTACTCCCTGGACTGACACGGCCGGAGTATGGATTTCAGCAACCTCAACTTTGGGTTTCAATAGCGCCAGAGATGAGGTCGCTAAGCAACGCTGCCAGCTGGCTGCAGGTAGTTGCGCGAACAAAATCTGGAGTTCCTTTCGACCGGGCTTGCACTGAAATGGTTCTGATCGCGAACCGGCTGGCACAGGAAAATCGCGGGCCCGTCGGAGTAGCGAAATCGGGCGTCACGGTTGTGCCGCTGCGGGAAGAAATCGTCGGTAATATTGAGGGCCCGATGAAGCTACTGCTCGGAGCAGTCGGGCTGGTGCTCTTAATCGCCTGCGCCAACGTAGCAAATCTGTTTTTCGCGCGGGCGCTTGGTCGAGAAAGGGAATTTGCAGTCCGAGCCGTGGTCGGCGCCGGCCGCATGCGTCTTCTGAGGCAGCAGTTGACCGAAAGCGGATTTCTTGCCCTGGTTGCAGGAGCACTCAGCTTCCTGGCAGTGAAGTGGGGCATTGACCTGATTGTGAGCGCATGTCCGGAAACGATTCCGCGCGTCCTCGAAATCAATGTTGATTTCCGAGTATTCGCGTTCGCCATGGGCTTATCCATTTTGACAAGTGTTCTTTTCGGGCTCGCTCCCGCGCTGCGCGCCTGGCGGCTCGATCTCAATTCGACCTTGAAGTCGGCACATGGGAATAGAGGACAACCGCATAGCCGATACCGCAATGCGCTCATGATTTCCGAGATCGCACTGGCGCTCGTCCTGGCGACCGGGGCCGGCCTGCTGATCAACAGTTTCGTGAGGCTTATGAAGGTAGATCCAGGATTTCAGCGGAAGAACCTGCTTATACTCCAGCTCTCGCTCGGTCAACGGCCGGAGGGCCCGCCATTGGCTTACGAAGACATCTTGCGCCGCATTAATGCTCTTCCCCACGTGGCGTCCTCATGCGTAGTCAGCTCGTTGCCGTTGACCGGCGTAGCAGGCTCTTTTTCGTGGCGCACGAAAGGTCTGTTAGAACAGGAACCACCCGCAGGTCTAGGGGATACTATTGAAGACATTGACGATGCACGCGTGAGCGCAGACTACTTCCGGACCATGGGCCTCGAGATTTTGAAGGGCAGGACGTTTGCGGAATCTGTGCGCGATTGGCCGGCAGAGGTGATTGTAAGCGAGTCGCTTGCTCACTTGCTTTGGCCCGGGGAAAATCCGATCGGCAAACGGCTCCATTTGGGTCCTCGTTCCCTTCCTTGGATCCCGGTTGTCGGGGTTGTGCGGGACGTTAGACAGCACGGGTTGCAGCAAGAGCCGCGTCTCACCCTTTACCGACCCTATCGAGGAGGCAGTTACTTTTCACTGATAGTGCAAACCCGGTCGGATTCGGCCAGGCTGATCCCAGAAATACGCAGCCGAATTCTATCTGTTGACAAAACGGCGCTGATCCAGCGAGTCCAGCGCGTGGAAGATATCCTTTGGGAATCAGTGGATCAACCCCGTTTCTATTCCACCCTGGTTGGGCTCTTTGCAGTGTTGGGAACCTTGCTGGCGGCAGTCGGTGTATATGGAGTGGTTTCATTTTCTGTCGGGCTCAGGACCCGCGAGATCGGGATTCGGGTTGCCCTTGGAGCGCGTCCACCTGAAATCGTTCGGATGATTTTGGCGCAAGTGATGACATCGGCGTTCTTCGGCTTGGCCACCGGCCTGCTGTTATCCATGGCCTTGACGCGATTCCTTGCGAGCCTTCTTTTTGGTATCGGTCCGCACGACGCACCGACGCTGATTGTTGTTACCACGGTAATAGCGTTGGTGACTGCGCTGTCCGGCTTTTTCCCCGCCATGCGCGCCACCAACACGGATCCGATGGAATCGTTGCGGAACGAATGAGCTAGTGCACTTCGTGTCTCGACCTGTGTGCCTGGATCGTACCGAGTGATTCTTGCACCTCGAAGCGGAGGGTAATAATGCTGGCATCGATTCGTGCCTTTGTGTGGCGCGTGATCCATCTCGCACGCGGTTCGAAATCAGAACCCCAGTTCGAGAAGGAGTTGGCATTCCACATGCAGATGGAGATCGAGGAGAACCTGCGTCAGGGCATGAACCACGAAGAGGCGCGGCGGCAAGCTCTCATCTCCCTTGGGGGCATGGAACAGACGAGAGAAGCGTGCCGGGAAACGTGTGCGATCCGATGGGCCGCTGAGTTCAGGCGGGACCTCGGTTACGGCTGGCGCATGATGCGCAAATCGCCCAGGTTCACCGCCATCGCCGTCCTGACTCTGGCGCTCGGCATCGGCGCCAATTCGGCGATTTTCAGTGCGGTATATGGAATCCTCCTCAGGCCGCTGCCCTATCGGGACTCCTCAAGGCTGGTGACGATCCGGCGGGAACAGGTGGCCATATATGTAGCCTACGCGGAGCTGCGCGCCATCCGGCAGCAATGCAGCACGCTGGAGCACATCGCGACCTACGAATTAGGCCGCCTGCCCCTTGGAGCAGCCAAAGCGCCGACGCAGGTCACGGCGGCACACGTATCCGCCGATTTCTTCCCGCTGGTGGGAACCTGGCCTCTGCTCGGAAGGCCCATCCTTGCCGACGACACGCAGGCCGGGAACGACCACGTGGCGGTCCTGAGCTACCGTCTCTGGATGGACGAGTTCGGCGGCGACCCCGGTATTGTCGGGCGCGACATTTCCGTCAATCAAGTGCCGTATTCCGTCCTCGGCGTAATGCCGAGAGAATTCGGCGCCGGCATCTACCTGTCCTATCTGGCCGGGAAATACGACGGGAGTGCCGTCGGCATGTGGGTGCCCCAGGTTCCGTCTCCGGCGGACGCGTCAAACGGCGGATACTCGATCATCATTGCGCGGCTCAAAAAGGGGGCGACCCTTGCCCAACTCAATGCCCAGCTCCAACCGCTCTCCGCCCGTTTTGCGGCGTCCTATCCGAAGGCTTTTGTCAAACGTGCGGGGCCGGAACTGATGAACCTGTCTGCCAAGAGTCTTGATCTGGGAATCGATCCAAACGTGCGCGCCGGCCTATGGATTCTAATGGGCGCGGTGGGATTCGTGCTGTTGATGGCCTGCGTGAACGTGACTTCGCTGCTGGTGGCGCGGTCATGGACGCGCCAGCGCGAACTGGCAATCCGAAAAGCGCTCGGCGCGTCCCGCCCGCGCATCCTGAGGCAACTCATGGCGGAGAGCCTGCTGCTCGCGCTGGCGGGCGGCGCACTGGGCCTGTTTCTTTCCCTGTGGGGAGTTCGGCTGCTGCGCGCCCTGGCCCCGCCGAATACTCCGCGGGTGGATCTCATCCGGCTGAACGGGAGCGTGCTCTGGTTCACCATGGGGATCTCGCTGCTGGTAGCAGTTCTGGTTGGCCTGGCACCGGCCGTACAGGCATCGTCCCGGCGCATGGGAGGCGCGCTGAGAGGCGTCCTGGGTGATTCGTTTGCCGGACTTGCGATGAGGCGGCCGCATCGCCTCCGAAGCGCGCTCGTGATCCTGGAAGTGCTACTGGCGGTCATTGTCGTGGCGGGGGGAGCACTGATGGGGCGCAGCTTCTATCGGCTCATGAGCACGGACATCGGCCTCGACTCAAACCACATTCTCACCATGAAGGCGAGGTTCCCTGATTTGGAGTGCAGCGGCAGGGACGGGGCGACGAAGTGCCGGATGGCAGCCCGGGATATGCTCCATGAGATCCGGTCGCTTCCGGGAGTACAGCGCGCGGCGCTCTCCCTGGGCGGCCCGTTCAGCGGCCCTTACGCCACATTTCGCTACCCCGGTTCAGGCCCGGTCGGCCTGTACGTCGAGGGCCGGGAGGGTGATCAACTGCCGGCCGGGCACGTGATAATCGGCGGTTCCGTCACTCAAGGCTATTTCGCCACCCTCGGAATCCGCCTGCGGAAGGGGCGTGATTTTGAACCGGGAGACGAGGGGGCGCAGGCGGCCATCGTCAGCGAGAGTTTTGCCCATAAATATATTGCCGAGGATCCGCTCGGGAAGCGATTCAGCGTCAGGATGGACAGGGACGGCCGGCACCAGTGGATGGAAGTCGTCGGTGTGGTAAATGCTGTCCGCAACCGCGCCCTGAAGGAATCGCCGATGCCGGAGTACTACACGCCGTTCGCACCCGAAGGCAATCAGTGGGACATTATCGTTCAGACATCCGGAAACCCCATGCCCCTGGTCCCGGCGATAACGCGCGTGATTCAGGCCGCGGGTAAGGACGCGCCGGTTACGCACATCGAAACCCTGGATCAGATCCTGGCAGATTCCTCGGTGGAGCCGAGATTCCAGACGGCGCTCGTGGGATCGTTCGCCGTCCTGGGATTGATCCTGGCGATCGTCGGCATCTATGGCGTGATCTCCTACTCCGTCGTCCAGCGGACGCATGAAATTGGCGTGCGTTTGGCGCTGGGCGCGCAGCGGGCAGACGTCCTCCGCATGATTCTGAGAGAAGGGATGCGGCTCGCCGTTTCCGGCATTGCCATCGGCACGGTGGGAGCTCTCGCCTTGACACGCGTTCTGCGCGGCATGCTCTTCGAAATCGAGCCCAACGATCCGGCGACGATTGCAGGTGCGGCGATGTTCTTGACGATCGCCGCCCTTGCTGCGTGCTACCTGCCCGCGCGGCGAGCCACTCGCGTAGATCCCATGCTCGCGTTGCGAAACGAGTAGCCACTTGCTATCCCGCCCTTATTGGGATCGGAGGAGGAGACGATGTGGGCTTCGATTCGTGCCTTTCTGTGGCGCCTCATTCACCTCGTACGTTGTTCAGGCTCAGAGTCTTCATTCGAGAGAGAACTGGAATTCCATCTGCGGATGGAGATCTCGGAAAATCTCAGACGTGGAATGAATGCCGAGGAAGCGCGGCGGCAGGCGCTGATCGCAATCGGCGGCATGGACCAGACGAAAGAGGCATGCCGCGAGGCCAGCGGGATCCGCTGGATTGACGAGTTCCATCGGGACCTGGCATTCGGCGTCCGGATTTTGAGGAAGAAACCGGGATTTGCCGCCATGGTCGTCATGGTGCTCGCGTTGGGGATCGGCGCCAACACCGCTTTCTTCAGCATTCTGAACGCCCTCTATTTCAAGCCACTGCCTTATCCTGATTCGGATCGGCTGGTCCTGCTCGGAGAAGCCCTTGCACCGCTAAGTCCGTCTGGGCCAGTGGCTAGATCTTCCTATGCGACCTTCGTCGACTGGAGCAGGCACAACCAAGTGTTCGAAGGTCTCGCGGCCTACCAGACGAAAGAACTCAATGTTGCCGGAGGCGACGAGGCCCGCCGCATAAAAGGCGACCGCGTCTCGAGTGATTACTTCCGTTTATTTCGCATCCAACCCGGGCTGGGCCGCACCTTCCTTTCGGAAGACTTTGCGCCCGAGCGGCATCCTGTTGCGATATTGAGCTACCGTTATTGGCAGACTTCGTTTGGCGGCCGGTCCGATATCGTCGGCCAAGTCATCCGGATTGACGGGCAGGCCACTACGATCGTGGGTGTAATGCCTGAACTATTTCGCTCCCTGCCGATGGAAGGAGGGTCCGCGCTCTGGATTCCACTCGTTGCCTCCGAGGAGGAATCCGCGCGTGCTTACAATGTCTTCATGGTTATGGGCCGCCTGAAAAACGGTGTCGCGCTCGAGTCGGCTCGAAATTCCATGAGCATCCTCATGCGTCACCTTGTGGAGCAACACCCGAAGGAGTACGCGTTTCGTTTCTATCCTCCCTCGGAGAAGAAAGACTGGTGCGTCCGCATGGAAGGGGTGCATCGGTCATTTGCGCAGAAAGGCACGGCGGGAGAGGGGAAGCTGCTCATGGCTGCATTCGGTTTGTTCCTGCTGATCGCCTGTGCAAACGTAGCGAACCTCCTGCTGGCTCAGGGCACAGACAGGAGAAAAGAAATCGGCGTGCGCATCGCGATGGGAGCCGGCAGGCTGCGCGTCATCCGACAACTGATGGCTGAGAGCCTGTTGCTTGCCCTGCTCGGGGGCACAGTCGGCGTGCTGCTTGCCAGATGGTCGCTGTCTCTCTTCATTGCACTATCAAATCCGTTCGCAGCGTTTGGAGTGGAAAAATTCGAAATCGACAGCCGCATGCTGCTCTTCACGCTGGCGGTTTCCGTCGCATGCAGCTTCGTTTTTGGAATCGTCCCCGCCTTGACCAGCACCCGGGTCGAACCACTCGAAACCCTTAAGAACTTCGCCTCCGGATACTCCTCCGTGGTGCGTCGGCGCCGCTTGAGCGGCATCCTGGTGGTCTGGGAGTTTGCACTTTCGCTACTGCTCCTGTCAGGCGGCGGTTTCGTTCTGAGGGGCCTTTTTCAGCTCTGGAATTTCAATTGGGGATTCCCCCTCGAAAACCGCCTGGCGGTCACCCTCTCGCTAGCAAAAAGTAGCACCGGGAAAGAAGCGAACCGGAAACCACTCTTCGGAGACTTCCTTTCCGAAGTCCGGACGCTCCCCGGTGTGCGCTCGGCCGCGCTCATGCTGGACCTGCCGATTATGTGGCAAGGGGCATCCACGCGAATCGATTATGAGAAGGACCGACAGACTGATGACAGGGCGAAGCTGACTGCTTCTTGCGAACCTGTGAGCCCGGATTATTGGCGAACCCTTGGAATCCCGCTGAAAAAGGGACGCTTCTTCACCGAACAGGATGTCGATCGAGACGTTGCCATTGTCAGCGAAAGTATGGCCCGTGAAGTCTGGGCTGGGCAGGAAACGATCGGGAAGAAGGTGCGGGTCTACAACGCATGGTATACCGTAGTCGGGATCAGCAGCGACGTGGTCAATTTGGGTTTTGTGCGCAAACCCGAATATGCCGTATACCTGCCCTCCAACTTCACTGAGTATAGCAATGCTACTCTCGTCCTACATACAGACGGGGATCCCGTGGACCTTACCGCGCGGATCAGGGACATAATCAAGCGCATGGATCCTGATCAGCCCGTCACCGCCATCCGAACACTGAAGGACGCCCGGGATGAGTTGGCCCGGCCCTGGGCGTTTTTGATCGTGCTGTTAGGGAGCATCGCTGCAGCCGCAGTTGTGGTGTCGGGCATAGGCATGTATGGAGTAACGTCGCGTTCCGTTACCGCCCAAACCAGAGAAATCGGCATAAGAATGGCTCTGGGCGCCTCGAGCGGATCGGTTGTCGGTCGGGTGGTCCGAAACGGAGCACGATGGGCGATTACCGGGATCGGATTCGGGCTGGCTGCGGCCATCCTGGGTTCCAAGGTTCTCTCGTCCCAATTCTGGTGGCTGGCTTCATCCCAAGTTTCCGTGATCGTTCTTCTCGCGCTGCTACTGGGAATCATCGCTTTACTGGCCTGTTATCTGCCAGCACGACGTGCCAGCAGGATCGAGCCTTCCGTCACTCTGCGCGCGGAATAGAACGACGACTTGCGGCAAGGGCGTGGTCACGCGCGCTCTCAGGACCAGGTCTACTCGCATCGAAGAGGGTCGATCTCTGGTGCCTGCCTCAGCTGATCGTGTGCCGTTCCGTTTCGCCGCCGCGGTTTCCGCTAGAGAAAACGTAGCGCCTTACCTCGCTCGCGTTCACTGCTGCAGCAATCTGTTGATTCCGGCTTCTATCGCGCGCACGCGTGCGAGGCTGAATCCAATGTGCCGCATGATCGCGCGGCCTTGCTGGTCCAGCAGCACCGTCGTGGGCGACAACATGAACCCGTACTCTATCGTCGTCCATCCACTGTGAGGAGGGCAAGGGGGAATCGCTTTCGATCTCCACCCAGCCTTCTCAGAGTTCTTTTACTTCTCCCGAAGGAACTGCTGCATCACGTGCTGACACTCCGCCGCCAGAACGCCCGAGACGATGATCGTGCGGTGGCTCAGCGCCGGCTGGTCGGGCGCGCTCAGCGCGATGCTGGTGTTGCGGTAGTACTGCGGATGCGGCGTTGCCTAATTGCCGCCGCGAAACGTCGTCGTGTTGGGCACCTGCGGGCCGGCGATCCCGCTACCGTACCTGAACGTCGCGACAAAGAGAGTGTTGATCGACGCCATCTCCTACAAATCCTAAAGGCATTTCTATTGGAACATGGCAGCCAATTGCAGTGCTGAGTTGAGGAAAAGGTATCTGGTTATTGGGGTGTCCCCATTTCCCCTGCCCCGGGCAAGACGGAACGCGAAGTTGATGGCCGACACACCACTGTGGTTTCATCAATCTAAAGAATATCTATATAAAGAATATCTTGACATTGATGTGTATTTCAATCAAACTGCGCGACATGAAAAAACTTCAATCGCACGGCACGGATTTGTTGCAAGGTACGCTCGATCTGCTTGTGCTGCGGACGCTGATTTTCGGATCGCTGCATGGTTACGGAATTGCCAAGGCCATCCATCAGACATCCAATGAGGCGTTGCGGATCGAGTTCGGCTCGCTTTATCCGGCCCTCCGCCGGCTTGAATTGAAAGGTTGGATTTCTTCCAAGTGGGAAACCTCCGAGCGCAATCGGCAGGCCAAGTTTTATCGCCTCACGCCCGCGGGGAAACGGCAGCTGGTGAAAGAGGAATCGAAATGGCAGCAGTTTGTGGCTGCGATGTCGAGTGTTCTGAAATCTGATCCGAGGGGTTCGCAATCATGACATGGTGGACCCGCCTGCTATATCTATTGCCCTGGAAGCGCAGCGCGGAAGATCGTGAGCTTGATGAAGAGCTGCAGTCGATCGTAAACCTGGCCGCAGACGACCTTGGCTCGCCCATCGCGGCGCACAGGGCACTCGGAAACCTGACGCTTGCCAAGGAAGATGCCCGCGCCGTGTCGAAATGGAGGTGGTTGGAGAGCGTACTGGCAGACATCCGATACGCCTTTCGCGTGCTTCGCCGTGAACCGTCATTTACTGCGATTGCGGTGATCACACTGGGATTGTGCATTGGAGCCAATGCCGCGATCTTCAGTCTGATCGATGCCGTGCTGCTGAGAACGCTGCCCGTCCGGCAGCCGGGACAACTGGTGCAATTACAGAGCAGCACCGCATCCTACTTCGCGTGGCAGCAGTTCAGCGCCCGCTCGGGCGAGTGGATGACGGGGATTCTCGCCACGACGATAGAGATCCGGGATGTCGATCTTGGCGGAGGACCTTTTCGGGCCTCGGTGGATCTGGTAACGGGAAACTACTTTGACTTGCTCGGTGTAGCCGCCGCCCATGGCCGGACGATCACGCCGGAAGACGATCGGCGGGCGAATCCTGCTCCTGTGGTTGTGCTCAGTCAGCGATTCTGGAGGCGCTATTTCGCATCCGATGTCTCGGTACTGGGCCGCACCATCCGGATTCAAGGCCAGCCCCTCTCTGTTATAGGTGTTGCGCCTGCTGAATTCTTCGGAATTGAAGTCGGGCAGTCTCCCGACCTGTGGATGCCGCTCTCACTTCAACCTGCCGTGTTCCCGAATCAAAACTGGCTTGATTCTCCCAATACCAATTTCCTGGACTTCATTGGTCGGTTGCGTCCCGGAATCAACGCACAAGCGGCGTCCGACGCGCTGACGCCGGTGATGATGGACATCAACGTCAGCCGGCTCGGAACGAACATAAAACCGATAAATATCGAGCACTTCAAACAGCAGAGATTGCGGCTGCTGTCCCTCGAGCGCGGCATCTCCATCTTGCGTGATCGCTTTTCCGAACCGCTGAAGATGGTCTTTGGCATGGTCGGAGTCGGCCTCCTGCTCGGTTGCCTCAACTTGATGAGCCTGCAGTTGGCTCGCGCCCGCGAACGGCGCCGCGAACTCAGCATCCGCCTGGCCATTGGAGCCGGCCGCGCCCGAATACTCCGCCAGCTCCTGACCGAATCCCTGGTCCTCACGATCCTCGGCGCCTCATTTGGTTTGCTTCTGAGCGGGCCTGCTGCGAATGCGTTGCTGGCGATGATCACGTTTCGGGGAGGACCCGTGGTGATTTCTCATGGAATCAACGGCTCTGTGCTGGGATTCGTGTGTTTAATTGCGGTTTCGGCGGCACTGATCTCCGGGCTCTTGCCGGCACTGCGCGCCTTGCGGGGCCCGCTGCTTCCTTCACTACAGGCACGCGGCCGTTCAGGAATCGCTGGGCGCGAGCGCAGACGGCTGGGGCGTTCACTGGCATGCGTGCAGCTTGGCCTGTCACTCTTCCTTGCAGCTGCGGCTTGCCTGTTTTCCTTCAGCTTGCAGAAGCTGGTTCGCTACGATATCGGATTGAACCGCAGCAACCTTGTTGTGTTGGATATGAATACGACGGAAGCGGGATACGATCTCAACCGCGGCCAGATCATTGTCGCCCGTATAGTCGAACGGCTGAATTCGCTGCTCGGTGTGAGGGCCGTGACTTATTCTCAAAACGGCTTTTTTGCGGGCCGAAACTCTAGCCGTGACGTGTACGTCGACGGATTTGAGCCGGTGCAGGAATCAGATTCCTCTGCCTGGTTCGACCGTGTAGGTCCGCACTATTTCACGACCATCGGCGCAATGCTCGTTGCCGGTCGAGATGTCACCGAAGAAGATTCCACTGGAAGCCGACGCGCAGCCGTGGTGAGCGAATCGTTTGCCCGTCATTTCTTCCAGCAGCGGAACCCCCTCGGGGAGACGGTGTACGTCGGCGAGAAGAAGGAGGCATGGGAGGTGGTCGGGATCGCGCGCGACATGCGCGTCGACAACGTTCGGGCAACGCCGCGCCGCTGGATCTACCTGACGAAGTATCAGCCGGGGGATCGCATGTGGAGTCTACAGTTCCTGGTGCGCACATCCGGAGCGCCACTCGGGTTGGAAAACGCTCTTCGTCAGGCGATCCGACAAGTGGATCCACGGCTGCCGATAAGGAGCATCAACACCGCCGATGAGCTTCTCAACCGGACCCTGGACCGCGATCGCCTGCTTGCGTTCCTTGCTGGTTCCTTTGGCGCTCTTGCGTTGGCGATTGCAGCCGTAGGCATCTACGGTCTGCTGTCGTACGAAGTGACCAAGCGGACGAACGAGGTCGGCATCCGCATGGCCCTTGGCGCAACGCGCTCGGGCATCCTCGCCTTAGTGCTGCGCGACGTGCTCCTGGTATGTGCTGTCGGTGTAACGCTCGGAAGTGTTGCGGTGCTGGCATGCAGCAGCCTGGTTGAAAAGATCGTGTTTGGAATCGAGCCTCGAAATCCGCTGCTGCTCGCGGTTGCTGCCGCGTTTCTCGTTCTCGTCGCGTGCGTGGCGGCGTGGTTTCCTGCGCGCCGGGCCGCTTCTGTCGACCCGATGCTCGCGCTTCGCCACGAATGACCTTGCCATAGTCGGAGGCAATGATGGGCCAATGGAGAAAGCTCAAGTATTTGTTGCCATCGCGCCGCCGCGCCGAAGAGCTCGACATGCAGGAAGAACTGCAATCATTGAAAGAGCTGGCAGAACCCGGAGAACTTGGCAACCTTACTCTGGCCGCCGAGGACGCCCGCGCGGTTTTCACTTGGATGTGGCTGGAACACCTTGGCCAGGACCTCCGCTACGCGCTGCGCTCGATGTTTCACAACAAGACCTTTACCGCGCTGGCCATGCTTTCGCTGGCGCTGGGAATCGGCGCTAACACGGCGATATACAGCTTTATGGAATCTATCCTGTTTCGCACTTTGCCTGTCTCGGATCCGAAATCACTGGTGGTGATGAAGTGGCGCGCCAAGGACTTTGCTTCGGTGGCCATGAGCATTTCGACGTCCACAGGTGGGACCTATACCCCTCCTGGCGGAGGCACCATCAGCACAGTTTTTCCCTATCCTGCCCTGAAACTGTTCCAGGACAACAGGAACCTCCTGTCAAGCGCATTTTGCTACTTCGTAACGGAGAGTCTCAACGTGACGGTCCGTGAAGACACTGACGCCGTCAAAGGGCAATATGTGTCGGGAGATTATTTCCTCGGCATGGCTGTGCGTCCTACTGCGGGTCGATTGATTCTGGCAGCCGACGACGAGGCCGGTACGGCAGCGGTCGCAGTCTTGAGCCATCGTTTCAGCACGGAGCGGTTTGGCGATTCCAGCCGAGCGGTGGGGCAATCGATACGGATCAACGACAAGCCGTTCATTGTGGTTGGGGTGGCGCCGCCGGAGTTTTTTGGCGCAGAGGCTGGTTACGTACCGGACATCTATCTACCCATGCATGCCAACATGCTTCTCGAACCGCCGACCGCACTCGCCGGAGTGGCCCAGCAGTATCAGGATCGGAACTTTTATTGGATCGAGGTCATGGGCCGGCTCAATCCTGGTGTGAGCCTGGCACAGGCGCAGGCTGTGCTGGCGCCGCAATTCCGTCGGTTCGTCGAAGAGTCCGCTTCCAATGAAAAAGAACGCGCCGATCTTCCACAGTTGATGCTTCAGGAAGGCGCCACAGGGCTTGACAGTCTGCGGCGGCAGTACTCCAAGCCGGTCTACGTGCTGATGGGAATGGCCGGCCTGATCCTGTTGATCGCATGCGCTAATATTGCGAGCTTACTGTTGGCGCGCGCTTTCGCGCGCCGGCGCGAGATCGCAGTGCGGCTGAGCATTGGTGCGAGCCGGGTGCGCGTTATCCGTCAACTTTTGACCGAGAGTGTGCTCCTTGCGACATTGGGAGGTGGGCTCGGCGTGGCAGTTGCGGCATGGGGCATCCACGCGTTGACGTTGTTGCTCGCCAACGGGCGAGCCAATTTCACCCTCCACGCTGAGCTCAACTGGGCCGTATTGAATTTCACGATCACACTCTCTGTTCTCACAGGATTGCTCTTCGGCCTGGCCCCGGCCATACAGGCCACGAAGTTCGATGTGATGCCGGCGCTCAAACAGGTGCGCGCAATTACGCTGGCCGGCAATAGCCACCGGGCCTGGAACCGGCTCACATTGGGCAGGGCCCTGGTGATAGCGCAAATCGCATTTTCATTCCTGCTGCTGGTAGCGGCGGGTCTGTTCTTACGGACTCTCTCAAACCTGCATGCCATTAATCTCGGATTTAATCGTGAAGGGGTGCTGCTCTTCACCATCAAGCCCCAGGCAACCAGTTACGGCGGAGCGCCGCTGAACCGCCTATACTCGGACCTCCAGCAGCGGCTGAGCCGGGCGCCGGGCGTGACAGGCGTGAGTTTGTCCGTGCGTCCGCTGCCAACGGGAGGGGGATCGGTGGCTCCTATTACAGTGCCGGGCGTTTCGCCCCTCCCGGCTTCGCCGGCTCGAGGTATTGGAGCAACCCGAGCGGGCTTGTTAAGTGTCGGACCGGCGTTCTTCGGGACGATGCAGATTCCACTCCTTGCGGGTCGGGAATTCAACGAGCACGACGGTGCGGGATCATCCCTGGTTGCCATCGTTAATGAACGGTCAGTGAAAAATCTCGGATTGACAACTCCGATCGGCAGGACCGTGGTTATTGGGAAGAGCTCGTATCAGATCGTCGGAGTTGTCGGCGACGCTGCGTTCATGTTTTTGCGAGAAGATCCTGCTCCAATGGTCTACCTCTCCTATCTACAGGGCGTTCGCCCGCCCCGCCAAATGACGTACGAGCTGCGAACCTCCGGGAACCCGATAAGACAAGCCAATGCCGTGCGCCAGATTGTGCGGCAGCTGGATTCACGCCTGGCGATCAATGGACTGGAAACACAAACAGCGCATATCGACCAGGCGATCAGCCAGGAAATCACATTTGCACGGCTCTGCACGGCGTTTGCTGCAATCGCGTTATTGATTGCCTGCGTGGGCCTATATGGGACCGTCGCCTACAATGTCGAACGTCGGACCAGCGAGATCGGCATTCGCGCGGCGCTCGGCGCACAACGCGCCGGTATCGTATGGATGATCCTGTGCGAGGTTCTCGTTCTCGCTCTGATCGCATTAGCGATTGGCGTTCCCGCCGTACTTGCCGGAACGCGCACCGTCAAGTCGCTCTTGTACGGGATTCAGCCAAACGATCCGGCATCGATAGCGGCCTCCGTTACAATCCTGCTTCTGGCAGGATTACTTGCCGGCTATCTGCCTGCTCGCCGCGCTTCAAGAATTGACCCAATGGTGGCAGTTCGTCACGAATAGAAGCGAGAATCCCCACGTCAAGCTCATGGCGGGAATTATTCGACCTTAACACTCGACCGCCAGCCTTATCCCGCATGTGTTGTGGCCACAAGCAAATGTGAGTGAGATCGAGCGATCGAATATCTAAATTACTTTCCCCTTGCTTACCGAGTGGAATGTGCGTACACTCATCTCGCTAACCGAGGGAACAAAATGAGCAAGCCCGCTGATCTCGTACAAGGCACGCTAGCCCTGCTGATCCTGAAAATCCTGGCATTGTCGCCGTTGAACGGCTGGGCAATCGGACAAAGGCTTAAGCAAGTCTCTGGGGATATCCTACAGGTCAGCGACGGATCACTGTATCCGGCCCTGCACAAACTAGAACAGCAAGGCTGGATCCGGGCGGAATGGAAGCCCAGTGAGAATAATCGCCGCGCCAAGTACTATTCGTTGACCCGATTGGGCAAGAAGCAGCTCGAGAGAGAAGCCGCCGACTGGAATCGTCTTTCGACAGCGATTTCGAGCGTTGTGCAACTAGAGGAGGCTTAATATGCGCTTCGAGCAATGGTTCTACACTGTGCCGTTGCGCCTGCGCTCGCTCTTCCGCCGGCGACGAGTCGAGGAGGATCTCGACGCGGAGCTCCAGTATCACCTGGGAATGAAGATTGATCAGTACCTGGCCAAGGGCATGTCTCCTACGGAAGCTCGCCGCAGTGCCATGATCGACATGGGCGGTATTGAACTGCGCAAGGAAGAATGCCGGGACATGCGCCGTGTCGGCCTTGTCGAGGATTTGCTCCAAGACTTCAGATACGGCTTCCGGATTCTACGCAAGAATCCGGGCTTCACGGCGGCGGCAGTCCTCACATTGTCTTTCGGCATCGGCGCCAATACTGCGATCTTCAGCGTTGTCAATGGCGTTCTGTGGCACTCGCTTCCCTTTAAAGATCCGCAACGTCTTGTCCAGGTATTTGAAACCACTAGAGAATCGAGCATGACGTATGCGGATCCCGCCGACTTTGACGAATGGAGATCCTCGTCCCATTCCTTTGACGGCATGGCCGCGGTAAGGAACTCCAAGGTCAATCTCACTGGAGGCGCTCCGGAAAAAGTCGGCTCCATGTCGGTCACTGCGGACTTTTTCTCACTTGTGGGAACACATGCTGCCGTGGGGCGGCTGTTTTCTGAGGAATATAAATCCGCGGAGAGTTATTTGGTGGTTATCAGTCATGACCTCTGGCAGCGCCGTTTAGGAGGTGATCCAAGTGCAATCGGACAATCCCTTGCTTTGGATGGCAAGAGCTACAGCATTATCGGGATTTTGCCGCGCGAATTTACGATTGGTGATGCGTTACGAGGTCCGATCGATTGCTGGTTCCGGCAAGACCCAAGAGCCGATCAAACCAGATCGGGTCACACGCTGATCGTCATAGCGCGGCTTCGACAGAATATAGTAATCGAACGGGCACAGGCTGAGATGGATCTGATAGCCCAGCGGCTCCAAAGAGAGTTTCCCAAAACTAATGCAGGCTGCGGCATCAAACTGGTTTCCCTCTATGAAGTTGTGGTTGGCGACGTACACAAACAGGTCCTCGTCCTGGCGGGGGCGGTGGCTTTAGTGTTGTTGATCGCCTGTGCTAATGTCGCGAGCCTATTGATTGCACGCGGTGCCAACCGCTCGCGAGAATTGGCGGTGCGATCCTCATTGGGAGCGGTGAGAGCGCGGCTGGTCCGACAGCTCTTGACAGAGAGTATCTTATTGGCGTTCTTTGGCGGCTTGCTGGGACTGGTCCTTGCCTCGTGGGGTCTGAAGGCTTTGATTGGGCTGAGCCCCCAAAACCTGCCGGGATTGGACGCCATTGGCATTGACTGGACGGTTTTCGTTTTTCTGGTAGCCGCCTCCCTGATCACGGGACTCGTCTGCGGCATCGTACCCGCATTCCAAGGGTCAAGGGCCGATTTGGTGCCAGGTTTGAAAGAGACCAGATCTCCGGGAACTCGGCGGCGCCGCTTCAGTCGGTTGCTGGTAGTGGTAGAGATCTCTCTGTCGCTGGTGCTGCTCGTTGCCGCCGGCCTGCTGATCAATAGCTTCATCCGATTGCATGGAGTCCCATCCGGGTTCGATCCCGGGAACGTGCTCACTTTGCGTGTTTCCCCGAGCGGCAGCAAATACCTGAAAGGGAAAGTATATGACTCAAACCTCATACAGCAAACCTATCTGCAGCTCCTGGAAAAGTTAGAACAGTTGCCGGGTGCGGACACCGCAGCCATTGGTTCCATTCCCTTTTCGGGAGGCATGCCTGTCAGGATATATGTGGAGGCCAGGGAAGCACCTGTCGAGCTCAACATTCATCCAGTCAGCCCAGATTATTTTCGCGTGCTTCGCATTCAGCAGATCGCGGGACGCACGTTTACGAACCAGGACGTTCCCAGCACATATCCCGCGGTTGCCATCATTAACAGGGCAACGGCACAAAGCATTTGGCCCGGTCAAAGCCCGATTGGCAAGAAGATCTCCTTCTCGCGGCCAAAGAACCCAGCAGAAATGCAATGGACGACCATTGTTGGTGTCGTAGATGATGTCAGGCACCGTGGGCTGGAAGGTCCGGTGGAAGAGAGCATATACACCCTCTTCCCGCAGTTTCGGGGAGCAATCGGCGGTGGCCTTCTCATACGCACCAGCGGGAACCCGTCGGATTTAATCGCAGGTGTTAAGCAAACCGTGTGGTCGATCGACAAGGAACAGCCCATTACACGCATTGAGACCCTTGAACAGAGCCTGGCCCGCTCCGACATGCCCCGAAGATTCAATCTGCTCCTAATCAGCATCTTCGCGGTCGCCGCTGTCGCTCTGGCGGCAATTGGGATCTACGGCGTCATGGCGTATTCCGTCAGCTCGCGTACAAATGAGATAGGCATCCGTTTGGCACTGGGCGCGGCAATGCCGAATGTCGTAGGGTTATTCCTCCGACAAAGTCTCTCGTTGATTTTCGTCGGCGAAGGCATCGGGGTCGCCGGCGCACTGATACTGAACAGGATGATGTCGAAGATGGTGTTTGGTGTCACCACTACCGATCCGGCTACCTACATTAGCGCATGCACGCTCTGGGCGTTGGTGGGCATGGTTGCCACGTACCTGCCTGCACACCGGGCAGCCAGAGTCGATGCCATGACCGCTCTCCGATGTGAGTAAGTCACCCCGCGGAGGATTTAATAGATTCGTCCCGGCAAAAGGCCGACCATCTGACCGAACATGACTTCCTGTGTGTCGCCAAAACTTCGTAGGGCTGCAAATTCAAGCCGTTAACGCAGACAGTGGAATGCACCTCATGCTATAAATCTGAGCTCATGATTGCATTTGTGATTGGGTTCCTGAACTGCCTCAGTGTCTCTTTCCGTTCCCGTTGCAGTCTCGCTCTTGAGATCCTTGCTCTCCGTCAGCAGCTGGGCGTGCTTAAGCGGAAAACTCCTCGCCCGCGATTGCGAATCCAAGACCGAGTGTTTTGGATTTTGCTCCGCCGGTTATGGCCTGCCTGGAACAAGGTCCTGATCATCGTCAAGCCAGAGACCGTGGTCGCTTGGCATCGAGCAGGCTTTCGTTTGTTCTGGCGGCTTCGGTCGCGGGCAAAGATCCTTGGTAGGCCAAAGCTCAATGCCGAGGTTCGAGCTCTGACCCGCCGCATGGCGTCTGAGAATTCCTCCTGGGGCGCTCCCAGAATTCACGGAGAGCTTCTGAAACTTCTGCTGCTGTGATCTCATTCCCGCGAATGGGCGGCCGGCATCATCGATACGATTGGCAGCAGGCGGCCTGAAGCGTTATTGGTGTTCAGACCGATTCAGCCCAAGTCACCGCGACTTTGTGCCATCATCCGATTTTCATTCTATCGGCAATGGGCGCCATCCCAGATCTGCCACTTTGGACTGTCGTGGGAGAGATTCATCCTGTGCAACGGCGGGCGCAACCCCGGGGACGGAATCGCGATGGTACTTATGGCGACACACAAGGGAGAGTTTGAGCTTGACAACCTGTCCCAGGATGGACATACTATGTCTCAATTAGACATAATAGTATTATGAAGACACTGAATCGATTGGAAGTCTTCCTTCCCCTGAAGTTGCATCTCTATTACATGCTGCTGTCTCTGAGCCAGGGAGAGCGGCACGGGTATGCTTTGAAGCGCGAGATCCTGCAGCGCACAGGCGGGAAAATGAACCTCGGCTCGGGCGTGCTCTATGGCTCGATCAACACGATGCTCGAACGGGGCTGGATCGAAGAATCCGAAGAACGGCCCGATCCGCACCTGGACGACGCTCGCCGCCGGTATTACCGCATTACGTCGCTGGGACTACAGGTGCTTAAGGCGGAGGCCGCCCGCATGCGAGAGCTGGTGCGCCTGGCCGATGAGAGAGGCTGCCTTCCGGAATTGGCGAGGTGACGCATGAGCGACCCGTCCCGGCTCTATCGCCTTCTGCTGCGGCTATACCCTGCCCGATTCCGTGAGGAATATGCGGCGCTCCTGCAACTCCAGTTTCAGGATGACTATCGCGGAGTTCGCGGCCGGCCGGCGCTCCTCGCTTTCTGGGCGCGCGTGCTCTGCGATCTGGCTGTCTCGATTCCGACGGAGATCGGGCACGAAGTGTCGCAGGATGTGCGAACATCCGCCCGCGTCTACTGGCGGCGCCCCCTGGCAACCGGCCTCGCCGTGATCGCTTTGGCCATGGCCATCGGTGTCACCACCGGCGTCTTCAGCGTTCTGAACGGCGTGCTATTCCGGAGCCTGCCCTTCCGCGAACCGGAGAGACTGGTGCAGATTTGGATGTTCCGTTTCCGCGGTCAAGGTGAAGTGAAGGACTGGGGAAATCACAGCGCATATCTCGCGGAAGCAGCGGAAACCTCGACGTTAGAGGTGAACTTGGATCGGGGTGCCGAGGCGAAGCGCGTCACCGTTACGGAGGTTTCCAGCAACTTCTTCCAGGTTTTGGGCGTCGAGCCGGAGTTGGGCCGTGCCTTCGCGCCGGACGAAGATACACGCGGCCCCGGTGTCGTCGTGATCGGCTACGGGCTGTGGCGTGATTTTTGGAGCGGCGATCGGGACGTGCTCGGTTCGACGGTGCGCGTGAATGGCGTGCCGCTCACCGTGATCGGCATAGCGCCCCGTGGCTTCGATTATCCGAGCCGTACCAGCATGTGGGCGGCTGTACCCAAGGGGCTGCCGCGAGGCTATGGCGTGTGGGACTCGGACATCGTCGGCCGCGTGAAGCCGGGCATTCCCATGCCGCAGGCGAAGGCGATGTTCACCACAGAGCTTCGTCGTGTATATCCTCAGAGAAACATCGAATTCATGATGCGAAATGCCCGGTTCATGCCGCTCCGGGATGAACTGGCCGGACCGGTAAGCCGTGCCTCAGCCGTGCTGTTTGCTGCGGTACTGCTTGTGCTCTGTATTGCCTGCGCAAACGTCGCGCAATTGCTGCTTTCCCGCACTAACGAGCGCCGTCTGGAAATGAGCATCCGCGCTGCGCTTGGGGCGAGCCGTTCCCGGCTCCTCCAGCAGTTGATTACGGAAGCTACCGTTCTGACGCTTCTCGGCACGATCCTCGGATTGCCGGTGGCCTGGTGGGCGTCGGCTTTGGCCACCCGCTTCGAACCCGCTCCGCTGGCCGCGCAGTCATATGTTGTGCTCGACTGGCGCGTGCTGGCGTTCATGGCGGCAGCGACCGTGGGCACTGGTGTGATTTTTGGGTTGCTTCCCGCGCTGACAATCCGTCGCATGCAACCTGTGGATGAGATTATCCGCAGCCAGCCTGGCGTGGCCGGCTCGGGCCCAGGCAAGGTGCGCACCTCACTGGTGGCATTGCAGGCGGCGCTGACAGTAGCCCTGCTCGCCGGGTGCATCATGATGGGCCGCAGCTTCCTGAAGCTGCTCGGTGCCGATCTTGGATACCAAACCACTCAGGTTGTGACCATGCGAGCTTCTGTGGCGGGGATCTACGATAAGAACCGCGAGCTTCAGTTCTACAGCGCCGCTTTGGAGCGCCTCAGGGCGACGCCGGGCGTCGAATCGGCCGGAGCAGTCAGGTACCTGCCGCTCATAGACAGTGATTGGAGATTGCTCAACACTAACATGTCGAGCGAGTCCGGCGCCATGGTGTCCGGTCACGTCGTGGGCAATACGGTCACTTCCGGATATTTCGGAGCCATGGGAATACACTTCGTCGCCGGCCGCGACTTTACAGCCGCGGAATATGCTGCAAGGGATCATGTCGTCATTGTGGACGAGTCCTTTGCGCAGCGAAGCGGTCTTGGCACCCGAATTGTCGGGACCAGGGGTTATCTGGGAAAAGTCCCGTACACCATTGTCGGAGTGGTACGCGATATCTGGTTGGGCGGTCCGGCATCGAAGCAGAACATGCTGATCTACCAACCCCTGGAAGAAAAGTCCGCTCCCGGGTATTTGACGTTTGTCGCGCGGGTTCGCGGGCGGGCCGATGCGTATCTGCAGGCGTGCCGGACAGCTGTGCAGGGCGTTGATCCTCGCATCCCTATCTATGACGCGGCAACCCTGGACCAACGCCTGAGCGGCAACCTGTTGCGACCGCGCTTCTACACGACCGCCATACTGTTTTTAGGCGTATTTGCGATGGTGTTGGCGGCGATCGGCATCTACGGCGTGGCCTCTTACTCGGTAACTCAGCGGACGCACGAGATTGGCGTTCGCATTGCCATTGGTGCAGCGCCCGGAAAAATTCGCGCTGCTATCGTGCGACAAGGCATGGTTCCGGTGATCGCGGGGATGTGCGCGGGTGTCGCAGGTGCAATCGTTTCCGGAAAATTCTTGACGAGCCTGATGTCGTCCTCGGAACCCCTCCGCATGCAAACGTGCATCCTCGGGGTCCTGCTGCTCACGCTGACGGCCTTGGCAGCGATCTGGTTCGCAACGTCGCGGGTAATCCGGATCGATCCCATGGCCGCGCTCAAGTCGGAGTGACTCATTGGACAGGATGGCGCAGGCCCGTCACGCGCGTCATCGATTGGCAGAGCACTACCTCACCAAGAGAAAGCAAAGCGCCTTACCTCGCTTTCGTTCCCTGCAGCAGCAATCTGTTGATTCCTGCCTCGATCGCGCGCACGCGTGCGAGGCTGAATCCAATGTGCCGCATGATCGCGCGGCCTTGCTGGTCCAGCAGCACCGTCGTGGGCGACAACATGAACCCGTACTCAGTCGTCGTCCATCCACTGTGAGGAGGGCAAGGGAGAATCGTTTGGTGAGCCTGAGCGCCTCGGCGAACTGGCGCTCCTTGTCAAAGGCGTTGAACTTGCTGTAGTCCTTCTCGCCGTAGTACCCCTGGCGATAGGACAGGTCCGCTGCGACCCGATCGGCGAGCATCACCTTCACGCGGCGGTACCTTCCGTCGCTCGCGGTGTTCTTCGTGTAGTAGCCGAGAGTGTAGCAGCCGCCGACCGCTCCCGCCGCATCCGCGATGCAGCGGGCGGGATCGTTCCTTCTCGGATTTCTGCCACTTCCTTGTCGGTGGGGCCAGCGCATATGAAGATGGATGCGCCTCCGCGGATCGAGGGGCCGTTGCCGGCTTCGAGCAGGGCAGGAGGACACGCTTGTGGGCGTGGCCGGAGCGAGCTTCTAATACCGGGCGGAGCCTGGATTGTAGCGGCGTTGCGCGCTATTGGATGAGCATGATCGGGGCTTGCCAGAATGCGACTTTCCGGCCGCTCGGGCTGATCACCGTTACCTGGCAGATGTATTCGCCGGGAGGTAGTTTGCTGAGAGATAAGCTGAACCGCAAATCCATCGCCTTCGAAACGGGGCCGGGAGTGTCGGTCACCTCGAGCGGCGCCGTTTCAAACGCCTTGGTCTGCCCTCTGAAGAAAGTAACATATGCCACCAGCGGCTGGAGGCTTGGCGTGGCCCGGTCGTAAGCCTGCAGATAGACGTACATGTCCCGGGATTGGCTGAACACCCGCGTCACACTGGGAATCAGCTTCATCCCCTCATGCACCAGGGGATTCACGGCATTGATCTTTTCCCGAGCCTTGTCTTTCCCTACGCTATAAAGAGCATCCCGGAGATAGACAAGCTGGCTGCTCAGAACCACCGAGCTGATCGGAATCCGTATCTCCTCCCGGTTCAGATTCGGGATCGTGAAGTTGGTCTGATAAGTCCCGATTCTGCCGGTTTCGGCATCGCGCGCCAGAAACTTGATCTTGTATTTTCCCGGAAGAAGGGTAAAACCGGTGTCGTATTGAATCGGACGTTTCGCCAGTTCCGCGGCGGTTGCGTCACTCAGCTTGATGTCCACCTTGTCGCGCACGTTCCGGATGGTCGTGCCGTAGTCGTCCTTCACCTCGCCGATAAAATCAATAAGCGTGTGCTCGGCGCCGCTGCGCCGGGCCAGCGCCAGCTCCCGCCCAGGAATCTTCACCACCAGCGGTACGTAGTATTCGGCACGGTTCAGCTGGAAGTAGTCGATCTCCATGGCGATGGTGAGCTCCGTGATCGGATCGCCCAACATCAGCGCTTCCTCCAGCTGCCTTTCTTTGTCTGCAGCGGTAAACTTCTCGAACAGTTTGCCGGCATAATAGCCCTGGCGATAGTCCAAAGAGGCGGGCTGCCCGTTGTTGAGCGAGATCCTAATCCGGCGGAATTTGCCGTCCAGAGCCGCGTTGCTGGCGTAATAACCGATGATGTAATAGCTGGAGGTGGCTTTCTGCGCCTCGACGATTCCCCGCGCCAGGTCGTTGCTGTCGAGCAGAGACTTACCGCCGGTATCGGCTGCCAGGGCCCACAGCGTATCTTGTGACCTCTGGAAGTTCGTCATCATCGCCATGGCGGCGCCGCCCGTATACATCGACACGCCGCCCGGCGATCCCCGGGTGGCGTCTCCCATGGGAGCCTGAGCCATCAGGCCGCGCGCGTCGATCGGCCAGAAAGAGACCCCCGCGCGGATCGCGGCGTTGATAGTAGCCTGCAATTGCGCCTGATTATCGACGCCGCTCAGCCTCAAGCCGCTGGCGAAATAAATAAGCGATTTTTTCTCGCTCAGAGTTGATAGATAGCTCACTGCTGTCTGGAGCGCGGCCAGCTGGCGATCGGTGTTGAAGATGTTGAACTCGCTGTCGTCCTGGCCGAAGGCCGCGCCGGTGTCCGCATCGTCCGGGATCGCCTCGGCGTTCTCATTTTCGCCGACGATCATGGTCTCGATGATGCTCAGCAGCCGGTCCCGATCGGCGGTAAAGTCCGACAGCACGCGGACCGCGCCACCGGAAAACATGAACATCGATATCAGGTCCGCAGGCGTCATCTGCGTGTGCACAAACCTGATGGCCGCGTTTAGCGCGCGCAGCTGGTCGGGAGACTGCATTGCGGTCATGTCGAAGTACAGTGCCAGGAGGCGACGATCGCTGTATTTGATCTTACCCGACATTTCGGGCGAGATCTGGGTGCGAGGCAGCTTATCGAGGAGTATCGGCCGGACTGGCTCCAACGTCGGGGTCGTGTCCGGAGCCTCAGGCAGCTTCTGGTATTCAAAGACAGTGATCTCCTGGGGCACGCCGTCTTCCGTGACCGTGAAATCCTTGGCTGTCAAGCCCTCGATCGAGTTGCCGCTTTTGTCCGTGACGGCGACGTTCTCGATCACAAGTTGGGTGCTCGTCTTAAACGTGGTCTGCGGCGTCGCGGTCATGGGCGCGTTCTGGCCGACCTGCTGCCCTTCCGAAGCAATAGTCCATAAAAACAGAGTTGCTGTCGCGATCAGCCTCATTTTAAAACCTCGCCCGCAGAGTGGTTTGCATGCTGCGCATTGGACCGGCGCCGTTCGGCAGGCCGAATTGCGGGCCGCCCACCATTGTGTTCCAGCTGATGAAGGTGACATGATTGAACGCATTTGTGGCGTCTATGCGGAGATCGAGGCTGATGCGATCTCGCACCCGAAACGTGCGGCCCATCGAGGCGATCAGCGAGAACTGGGCAGGACCGGCAATCGAGTTCCTGCCGGCATTTCCCCAATGACCTGCGGCTGGAGCGACGTAAGCGAGCGGATTCAGAAAAAGTCCCTGCGGAGCAGCATAAAGCGAGGCTCCTGTGTAGTCCGGCCGCAGCGGCCCGGTGACCCCGGTCCCGCCGACGGCTCCAGGATAAACGGGCGTCAGGGGAAGACCGCTGCCTGCCGTGATCTGCGAGGCAAAAGTCCATTCCTTCAGGAGTCGTCCCCTCCAGCCGCCCATCAGCATGCCGCCGGCTACACCTGTTCCGCTTGCGTACTGCAGCTGCAGGTTCATCAGATGACGTTGATCGAAGTTCGACAGAGCACGCTCCGCGCTGAGATCGAGCCAGTTTTGCGCGATCACCGCACTTCCCTGACCCCGTCCGCCGATTGCAGCGTCGTCGATCGATTTCGAGAAAGTGTACGCAAGGGTAGCGGTAAAGCCGTTGTGCAGCCGCCGCCGTAGTAGAATCTGTCCGGCGTGCCGGTTCGAGTTGCCGTTCGAGGTCAGATAAATGAATCCCGCCGGACAGGAAGGACAGGGACTCGTCACTCCGGCAGGATACGTGTTGGGCACAAACCGCTGCATCCCTCGCGTGCCTTTGTTCCCCAGGTACGTGGCGTTCATCTGCAGCGCAAACGGCAGATCGCGCTGAATGGAAAGCTGCCAGGTTTGCACGTAACCGACGCGCAAGTTCGGATCGACGGCAAAGATCTGGGGCGTGGTCGCCGGAGAACTGTAGAACCCGTTTGCCAGAGTGAGCGGGTGATCCGGGCTGTTCTGCACGCTGAGGCTCTTCGATAGCGGCGATTGCTGGGCCATCTGCATGGCAATGGCGTTATAGACTGAAGTGTCGAAATAAATGCCGTAGCCGGCGCGAATGACCAGCGATGACGCGGGGAACGGGCGCCAGGCGATGCCGATGCGCGGCTGGAAGGCGTGTTTGTCCGGATGAACGAGGGAGTCAGGATATGTTTGCCCCGTGATGCCGCCGACCGGATCGTACGCAATCACAGGGACTGCGGCCGTAAAGCCGGGGGCAATGTCAAGGTTTACCAGGCGGCCGTACAGCTCAGTGATCGGCGAGCCGTATTCCCAGCGCAGCCCTATGTTCAAGGTAAATTCCGAATTGACCCTGAAATCGTCGGTGAAGTAGGCGTCGTACATGGACGCGCGAAAGTACTTGTCGGCATTGCCGTAGGCGATCGAACTGGTGTCGGGTATTCCCAGAATGAAATCGGCCAGATCGTAGCCCGTGCCCGGCACCGCAATGCCATTCACTCTGGCTTGCGTGGCCGCACCCGTAAACATGAACGAGCCGCGCGCATCCTGCTGCGCCAGGTAGTTGAACTGCTGCCTCCGGAAATCTGCCCCGCAGGTCATGCCATGGCGGCCGCGACTCCAGAACGTGCTGGAGGTGAACGAGTTTGTCTGATTGCGGTTGAAGGACGCCTGCGCATCGGATAATCCCGTCGCGCCGCCCGAGAACGACAGGTTCGGCGGCCCCCAGTTTATCGGATCCTGGTTGTTGCCGGAGATCCCGGCCTCGCCGGAAACATTGCGGCGGCTCGAGAAGAACGGCGTGTTTCTGGAAACCATGCGGCTGTACTGGTAGCCGAAATTCATCACGAACCGCATCGTGAAGCTGCGCCTCCAGTTGACGTTCCCATTGATGCCCGAAGAATTCGATTTATCCAGAAAGCCGAAAAGGTTCGGGCTGCTCGAACGCGTCGACTGATATTCGAAGCCGCCGGAGAGATAATTGTTGCGGCCGATTGTGCGGCTGAGACGAGATTGGACTCCATCCATATGAGAAGTCCCGACGATGGGGATCTGATAGTTGTAGCGATCGCTGCCGGCAAACATCGCGGGTGGATAAAGGTCCAATAGAGCTTTGGTCGGAGGACTGATTCGATCCTTCGGCACGACGTTGCCGGGAAACTGCAAGCCGGTCGTGGGATCAAAGATCTGCACCGGCTGCCCGAGGGAATTCACGGTCTGCGAGAAATCTCCGCCGCGCTCCGCCAGCGTCGGCATCCGGCCCGGTTGCGTCGTGGCATTGCGGTTTCGCGCAAACTGGTAGGTGACCACAAACATGGGCCCATTTGTCATCAGGTGCGGAATCCTCAGCGGGCCGCCGAACGAAGCCGAGCCCGACAGGCGATTGTAGGACGGCTTGGCCGTGTTCTGCCCGGTGAAGGAATACGAGCGTGCGTCCAACGCGGAGTTGTCCAGGACCAGGCCAAAGTTACCGCTGTAAAGCGACCGCATGCCTTTGCGCATGTTGCCGAACGCGGGCCTCAGGGCAAAAGGAGAACTGGCTGAGTTATTGGCGCTGCCGTTGATGAGAAAGCCGTCGGAGGCGCGCTGGACTAGCTCGTCGGAGCTCTGGCCTCTGAACGCCCCCGAATCGCGATCCGTTGCCGCGGCGCCCACCGAAGCATCGGCTGCAGCAGCGTTCAACTCAGCGCGCTGAAAGCTCCCCTGCGCATTGGCTCCCGGCGGCTGCGCTGGTTCGGCCTTGCGAGGCTCTACTTGCAGGCCTTTGAGTCTATTCGCATCCTTCGCACCGGCAGAAACACCGGATTGCGGCTTTGATGCGGCCTCGGATACCGCAAGCATTCTGGTTTCCGCATTGATTTCCTTCAGCGGGAGCAGCTTCAGCTCCCATTCCGCAGCGCTCCCCTCCGCCGCGATGGTCATGTCCCGTCTCTCGGCCGAAAAACAAAGCATTTCGACCTGAATCGTCCAGACTCCATCGGAAAGATCGGGAAACGAGTAGTTCCCCATGGCGTCTGTGATGGTTACAAGTTTCTTCTCGCCTTGGACCGCAGTGACCGTAGCGCCGGGCACAGGCACGCCTGCGAACTTCACCTGTCCGTGATGTTCCGAGGCCGCCAGGCTCGCAGCGCCGAGGGAAAGGAGACACAGGCATGCGGCGGCCGCAAGAGCAATCTGTCGAACGTAACTCATGCTACTCGATTCGTTCATAATGGGTCGTCTTTCGAGTGACTGTCACTTGACTCGGTAACAGAGTTCGTTTGCTGCTCTCTCGAGCTAAGAGGGCCCAACGATCTGGTGTGATCGCAGACCGTAAGCCCTGATCAAGAGGTCCTTGAGAGCAATGCCAGCGTAGATAACCAGAATCGGATCACCCTGGGGCGAAGCGGGTGGAGCGCCTGTTGACCGCGGGCCGGCCGCTGAGCCCGCATTACGTGTAATAGCAGGCTTGACTGAGGCGGCCTCGGATACCGTTTTGGGGAGGGCAATTGTCCGAACGCCGTACGCCAGGCGAAGGCGGTCAACAGAATCAGAATGCTGGGGCTTCTCATTTTCGCCTCCGGCGCGCAAATCTCTTAACGTTCGCTGCCGCGCTTCCGGGCCCAAATGGACCGGCCCATGCGCCTTTCCACTGGTCAGGTCCATAATGAATCAGCGGGATACGACCCGCCTTGGCCTTGGCGGGTTGCCGATCGCTGATGCGGCGTTCGGCGTCGGCCGCTCGACGTGGTCGATCACCAAGATCCGCTGCGGCCCCGTCGCCCCTCGCAGCTCCAATCCGAGCTGGTTCTTGAGCCCGGCGACAAAGTCGTCGTGGTTTTCGTAGACGAGACGGAAGGCGAACAGTCCCGTAAGCCCGGTCTTGTTGACAACCGGCCGGTCGCGGTCGGGCCCGCGGATCCCTGTTACCCATTCATCGAGCGTCGTCGCTTCGGCGGTTTCCACCCAGTATCTGTCGCTGTCGTCTCTCGATGTTGAGTTCTGGCACCGGCGCTGGCCTGGTTCGAGGGGCGGCGGTGGGTACGAGTTCCAATCGATCGGGACGCAGGCGCCCGGCTTGAACGGTGTCAACTTCGAGCCGCCTTTGGCGACGACGAGCTCGTAGACGGGCACCTCGCGGGTTTCGTAATGGACTTTCAGCTTGAATCGATCCTCGAGAACCGCCTGCAGCATCGGACCCCGCATGACCGCGGCCAGTGGCGTGCCATCGGCCTTCGCTTCAATCGTGAATCGTTCGAACTTCAGCCGTTCAGACTCCTTGGACCACTCGATGCTCGGGTATGTCCCTGGCGGATTGAAGCGGCCGTTCGCGTTGACGAAATACGCCAAGCGAATCAAAGCTTCCAGGTTCTGACAATCCAGCCGCAGTCTTCCCGGAGACACCGCTCCCGCCCAGCCGCCGCGGCCGCCAGGCGACACCGCGTTGGGATCGCAGGCCCTGACCGAGACGACCTCGAAACTCGCCGGCGGCGATTGTCCCGTCGTCGCCGCGCCACCTTGGGGCAGTCCGAGTGCCGGTGCGCGAAAGGGGGCGGTCAGCATCCCGGCGACAAGCGGCAGCGCAATCGCAAGGATCGCGGCGAGCGCAAGCGCCGTCTTGCGCGCGAAGTTCAATCGCGCGCCGATGCGGCTAGCCATGATGGCCGCGACGCGCTTCTTCAGGTCCGAACCACTGACGCCGGAGACGCAGGGCAGCGGCGACTCGACGTAGAGCTTGCAGACGTTGAGGATGCTCTCCGCGTAGCTCTGCGGCTCACCGAAGGCGCGGAGCACGTGCTCGTCGCAGGCACGCTCGCGTTCGGCGACCATCCGGGCGCCGATCCACCAGACCAGCGGGTAAAACCAGAACACGGCTTCGACGACCATATGAATCGTGGCGGTGAGGTTGTCGCGACGCTGGATGTGACGCAGTTCGTGCGCGAACACGGCGTTAAGCTGCGACGGCGTGAGACGCTGTTCGATGCCTGCCGGCACGAGCAGCACGGGATGCCGAATGCCGACAACACCCGGTTCGAGGAGGCCCAAGGAAGACCGAACGGGAATCGGACTTTGCAGCGCGACGGGCGTACTCTGACGGACGAGCGCGCGAATGCGCTGCCATCCGCGGAGGCGCGTCCACGCCACGGCCAGGAATCCGATCCCCCATAAGGAGAGCAGCACCATCGGCATCCAGCTCGTCGTCGATGCCGTTGCGCGCATCGTGCCCGCCGGCACGAAGTCATCGCTTGTGAACGGCTGCGCAAAGCGGTCGACTGCGAGCGGCAAAGCGGGCGCAGCCGCTGTCGTCGTGTCCGCGATGACGGCCGCCGCCGGCGTGAACGAGGACAGCGCCGAGCCCAGGCTCATTAATAAAGAGAACGGCGCCAGGAACTTCAGGGACGCGATCACCCACACGCCGTGCCGAATGTGCGCGCCATTCTTCCGCAGCGCCGCCGCGGTAATCGCGGCCGCGAGCACGAAGAGCGATGATTGCCAGAGATGGTTCATGAGGGTAGCAAGCACATCGACCTCCTTCGCTTGTTTCCTGGACGCGGACGGAGTGAATTTTCCGTTTGCCTTTTCAATGGGTTTCCTTCGCAAAACAAGATTGTTTGGGCATAATTCCCAATCTGCAGAATGTAAAGAGCACCTTCGAGGTTGCTCCTCCTAATTCGGGGAGAGCTTCTCCACACGATCAATGACAAGCACTGCTACTTGACCATTAGCGGGAGAAAGTCGCAATCCGAGTTGTTCCTTCAGGGCGGTAAAGATTGACGGCCCCATTGCATCAACCGATGGAATTGAGTCAGCGGGCACAGGAACGCCATTAAGAGTAACCACACCCGAACTGGTGCGCTCGCGGACAAATTCCAGGTGGAAATCAAATCGCCCCGTAAGTCCGGTCCTGTCAATTACGGTGCGATCCAAGCGGGCGATTTGAAGCATATCGGCAAGCTCGGACATACTTACCCCATACCAATCGGTGCTCCAAGTCGAACCTTTGGACGTGAACGGCGCGATGCCACAATATCTGGTCTTAAACATTTCGGCAGGATTGGCGGAACCCGCTATAATGCTGTTATCGTCCCTCGGAATACAGCTTCCCTTTTTTGAAGGCCGCATATTGGGATTGCTCTTTGCCACGGTCAGTTCGTAGACAGGCTTGTTTCTGAACTCCTTGTGAACTTTCAATTGAAATCTGTCTTCGAGGAGCGCTTGCAGCATGGGCCCCAGCATCTGTGCAAGGGATGCATTGGATTCAGCCTTCGCCTCCACATTATAGGTATCCTTCTCTGTCCAGCTTGGCAAACCAAGCACCTCAATACGGGTTGCTGGGAGTCTTCCGCCGGAAAATGGGGTATATGCGTTCCGGATAAGGGCTCGAAGCGTCGTGCATGGCAGAATTATCCTGTCATGTAAGAAGCGCGCGGGACGGGTTGCGTCGCAGTTTGGAGCAAGCTTGATAGAAGCCGCCTCAAACGAAGGGCGCGTCTGAGGTCTGGCGACAAAGACTACCGGTTCTTGCGGCGACGACGCGCGAATGGCCGGCGTCAACATCCCGACAATGAGCGGCAGCGCGATCGCAAGGATCGCCGCGAGCGTCAGCGCTGTCTTGCGCGCAAGGTTCAATCGCGTGCCGATGTGATTGACCATGATGGCCGCGACACGCTTCTTCAAGTCCGATCCGCTGACGCCGGAGACGCACGGCAGCGGCGACTCGACGTAGAGCTTGCAGACGTTGAGGATGCTCTCCGCATAGGTCTGCGGCTCCCCGAATGCGCGGAGCACGTATTCGTCGCAGGCGCGCTCGCGTTCCTCGACCAGCCGGGCTCCGATCCACCAGACCAGCGGGTGAAACCAGAACACGGTTTCGACGACCATATGAATCGCGGCGGTGAGGTTGTCGCGACGATGAACGTGACACAGCTCGTGCGCGAACACGGCGTCGAACTGCGACGGCGTGAGACGTTGTTCGATGCCCGCCGGCATGAGCAGCACGGAACTCCAGATGCCGACAACACCCGGTTCGAGGGAACCCGGCGAAGACCGAACGGGAATCGGACTTCGCAGCGCGACGGGCGTACTCTGACGGACGAGCGCGCGAATGCGCTGCCAGCCGCGGAGGCGCGTCCACGCCACGGCCAGGAGTCCGATCGCCCATATGGCGAGCAGCACCATCGGCATCCAGTTCGTCGTCGATGCCGTTGCGCGTATGGTGATCGTCGACACGAAGTCATCGCCCGTGAACGGCTGCGCGAATCGGTCGACCGTGAGCGGCAAAGCGGGCGCAGCAGCCGTCGTCGTGTCCGCGATCGCGGCCGCCGCCGGCGTGAACGAGGGCAGCGCCGAGCCCAGGCTCATTAACAAAGAGAACGGCGCCAGGAACTTCAGCGACGCGATCACCCACACGCCGTGCCGAATGTGCGCGCTGTTTTTTCGCAGCGCCGCCGCGGTAATTGTGGCCGCGAGCACGAAGAGCGTTGATTGCCAGAGATGGTTCAGAAGGACAGCGATCATTTCGACCTCCATCCCTTTTCGTGTTCCCGTTCGTCGCGCTCCTTAATGATGCGCTCCAGCTCGCGGACATCGTCACGGGTGAGCTTCCCCGCTTCGGCGAGTTGCGCCATCATCGGCTGGGCCTTTCCGCCAAAGAAGCTCAGGATCTCGTCGAGCAGCCCGCGCCTGGTCACATCGCGCGCCACGAGGGGTTCGAAGATGTGCGCGTTGCTGATTTTCCGGACGCGGCGGACAGCCTTCTTGCCTTCGAGCCGGTACACGGTCGTTTGTATCGTGGTGTAGGCGGGCCGAGGTTCGGGAAACGCCTCCTGGATTTCGCGGATGGAGGCCTTCCCGTACGCCCAGAGCGCCTCGAGGATGTGCAGTTCGAGCTTGGTGAATTTGGTCCTGGCCATGCGACCTCCTATAACGTTTGTTACGCTACTAAAATATAGTAGGATTTGTCAACATATTTTTCACTTGCTCTTTCGCCTGACGTGATTGCGCCCCGCGTTGCGGCGCGTTACCCCGTGGATCCACTGCCTTCGGGGCCGCTCCTGGTTCGATCTCGAACCTGTTTTCTCAACGATCTCGCATCGTGGACGATTATCCGCAGCATCCTAAGCGCAGGTCGCAGGTGTTTTGAATCCGCTATTCTGAACGCAATGCGCTCACGGGGTCGAGGCGGGCGGCACGGCGGGCAGGGATGTAGCGGGCGACGAGCGCGATCGTCGCAAGCGCAACCATGGCAAAGGCGAATGTCGCAGGATCTTGCGATGTGGCGTCGAACAGCAGCGGTTCGAGCCGAACCATGAAGGCATGTTTCGGGATATCCACCCTGTACTATCGGGTGTCCGGTTCTGAGGGCGACCACTGGGAGCACGGTCTGGATGCGAGCGGCCCCCCGTCAGTCGCACCTCAGCGTCACCGCCGGATCGACGCGGGCCGCCCGACGGGCGGGGAGCAGGCCGGCGAGGACGCCGATGGCAGCAAGCGCGGCAATCGCCAGCACGATCGTAACCGGGTCGTTGGGCGAGATATCGAACAGCAGCGACCGCAAAACCCGGTTCGCCAAAAGGAAGAACGTGAGGCCGGCGGCGAGGCCTGCGCCCATCAGCAGCGCGACTTCCCGCAGAACGAGTCGTTCCACCGATCCGCGGGTCGCGCCGAGCGCCAGTCGAATGCCGATCTCGCGTGTCCGGCACGTGACGTTGACGCTGGTGAGGCCGGCAAGTCCTATTGCCGCCAGCAGGCCGGCGAGCGACGCAAACACCAGCGACAGCCCCGCCAGCATCCGGTCGCGCAGCAACGCATCCCGCGCCAGCGTGCCAAGACTTCCGAACGCCGACATCGCGACGCCTGGATCGAGCCGCCTGACCATTTCGGTGACAGCGGCCGCCGACACCATCTCGGCGCGCGGGACCCGCAGGAGAACGCTGACACCGCTCGCGTTCGTCTGGGCGCGCGGGAGGAAGAGGGCGGGCGGGGGCGGCGCCTTGAGCCGGCTCCGGCCGTCGCGCACCACGCCGACGATCTGCAGGCTGGCCGGCACGCCCTCATACCCGATCATCTGGCCGACGACCTCCGGACCGTCCACCAGGAGTCGCGCGGCCGTCTCGTTGACAATGGCGACGCGCGGCGCTCCCTTCGTGTCGTGGTCGTCGAAGGCCCGGCCGGCGGTCAGGCCGAGGCCAAGGGTCGTAAAGAAGTCGGGCGACACCACCGTGTCTTCCACCCATGGCGCGGCGGCGTGGCCCTCCTGTTGGCGCGGTCCATCTACCTGCGTGTCTCCACCGCCCCCCGACAGGGGCATCACCGACGACACCGCGACGTGCGAAACACCGGGCAGTGCGCGCGCACGGTCGACGAGCGTGCGCACGTACTGCTCGAGTCGATTGCCGTCGTAGCCGGCCGCTCGAGGATTGACGGTGAAGCCGACGACGCGGTCCGCGTCGAATCCCGGATCAACCGATAGCACATTCGCAAGACTGCGGTTGAGGAACGCCGCCGTGCAGACAAGCGCGAGCGATAGCGACACCTGGGCGATCACCAGGCCGCGCCGCAGCGTCGCGCCGGGCCGCCCTCCGGCGGCGCCCCGCGGCGCAGTGTGGAGACTGGGCAGCGCGGCGCGGCGCGTGACGAGCAGCGCCGATGCCAGCCAGATGAGCAGTCCGGTGAGGAGAGACATGCCCGTGGTGAACACGACTACGCGGGCGTCGGGCCGCGTGTTGATGCCGGCGAGCTCCTCCCCCATGCCGAGCAGCGACGGCATCAGGTCGCCGGTCCATGCCGCGATCAGCAGGCCCGCCCCGCCCGACAAGATCGCCAGTATCAGGGCCTCGACCAGGCGGGGACGCAGCAGGTCCCATCGCTGGGCACCCATCGCAAGGCTCACGGCCATCTCGTGGCTGCGCCGGGCGCCGGATGCGGCCAGTAGGTTCGCGACGTTGCCCGCGGCGACCAGGAGAACCAACGCCGTCATCGCGAACAGGAGCCGCAGCGGCGCCTCCAGGTTGCGTTGCGTCCCGGACAGGGTGCTGCCGACGGTGCCCGCCGGAATCACTTCCGGGGGATTGGCCCGATAGAACTCCATGCTTCTTGCGCTCAGCTTGCTCTTCCTCCCGCGCACAACATCGTCGAACAGGCGCTGATAGCAGGCGCGCACCTCGCGCTCCGCCGCCTCGCACGTCACGCCGGGGGCCAGCCGCGCGATCGAGTAGTACACGGAATTGGTTACACCGTCCCAGGCATAGAGCGGCGATCGGGCGCGGCGCGACGGCTCCAGCTGGTCGCCCATTGCGACGGGCACGAACACGTCCGGACGCTGTCCCACCGTCATGCCGGAGTAACCGGGAGCGATGACGCCAACCACGGTGAGCGGGACGTTGTTCAGGCGAATTGTGCGGCCGACGATTGACTGATCTTTGCCGTACTGTCGCATCCAGAAGCCGTGGTTGAGAACGGCGATTGCCGGGCCGTCGCGCTGCCCATCGTCGGCGGGGGTGAGGGTCCGTCCGACGAGCGCGTGGAGCCCGAGCACCCGGAAGTAGTCGGCGGTCACCGATTCGCCGGAGATCTCGACAGCCGATGGTTCGGCCGACAAGGTGAACCGCCAGGGCCGGTAGGCGGCCATCGCACTGAACGGCCGCGACAGGCCGGCGCGCAGCGATTGGAAGAGCGGGTAGGCCATCCCCTTCACTTTGCTGCTGCCCCTCATCACGGCGCCCACCCCCAGATCGTAGGGAAGCAAGGGCGCGTTCACCCTCACAATCTCGTACGGCTTCTCGACGGGCAGCGGCCGCAACGCGACGCGATCGATCAACGAGAAGGTGGCGGAATTGGCGCCGACGGCCAGTCCCAGCGTGAGGATGATGAGCACGGCTGGTCCGGGTGCCCGGCCCAGGCCGCGCAGGACAAGGCGAAAGTCACGCAGCAGCCGTTCCAACCACCTGAATCCCCAAGTGTCCCGCGTGATTTCCTTGACCAGCTCGACATTCCCGAACTCTCGACGCACCGCGTACGAGGCTTCGGCCTCTGTCTCGCCCCGCTCCACTCGATCGCGGATCGCCATCTCGAGGTGTGAGTGAATCTCATCCTGAAGATCCTGCTCTTTGTGGTGCCGCCATCTGAAAAGGTTCACAGTTCAGACTCCTTTGACCGGTGTCATAGCGCGTCGCATAGCTTCGACGAACTGCGCCCAACGGGAATGTTCGTCAGCGAGCTGCCTCTTGCCGGACGCCGTCAGGCGATATACTTTGGTCCGCTGCTTGTTGCCGGAGATCTTCCAGGTGGCTGCAACCCACCCCTTGCGCTCAAGCCGGTGCAAGGCTGGATAAAGTGATCCTGTGTCGGCGTGAAGGACCTCGCCGGAATTTGTGCGGATTGCCTGGCTGATTCCATAACCGTGCTGCGGTCCCCATTGGAGCGTCTGGAGAATCAGCAGATCGAGAGTGCCTTGCAGCAACTCGATTCGGTTTTGATAACGAGTCGTTTTGGTCATGTGGGCAGCCTACACCCATACCATGTAGAATGTCAACATCCTCAAATGGTTTGCATGGGTTAGGACCAGGGACCATGTGATTGCGATCGGGAAAGGCTGATATCGGCGAAGCAAGCGCAAGAGCCGGTGGGCCGCGATCTTCGCTCCCGGTCCTGGCTATTAATCACGCATGGCTGGGAGGTCGTGACGATTTGGCGTTGAGATGGCAGCCTCGGCCTCTATCGGAACGGCACTCGGCGGAGCGAGGACGTCGGATGGTGACTCGCACAGTGCGCTTCGCCGTCGGTTGCCTCGGGTGAAGCCCGACGCTTATTCCTGCTTCAACATATCGACGGGATTCACGCGCGTCGCGGCACGAGCGGGGATGAATGTCGCGACTGCGATGACGAGCACCATCGTGAAGGCGGCCGCGGTGTAAATCGCGGGGTCACGGCTTGTGATGCCGAAGAGCCGACTCTCGACGACACGGCCGAGAATCCAGGCGAGCGCGAGACCGGCGACAAGACCCGTGGCCCCAAGAATGGCGGCCTGCCGCAGCACGCATCGCATGATCTGTGATGGGTCGGCACCGATCGCGAGCCGAATGCCGAATTCATGCCGCCGCTCGGTCACCGTCTGCGCTAGCAGTCCGTGCAGGCCGACGCCGGAAAGCAGAAAAGCAATCGAGGCGAGCAGGCCGAGCAGCCGTGCAAACAGCCGCTGCTGACCGAGACGCTGATCGATGATGGCGGCGAACGTCCGATCCGGAGCGACGGGCACGGCCGGATCGATCGCCGCCGCCACCCTCGCAATGATCCGACGGGCTCGCTCTGGTGTGAATGTCGATCGCATGAGCAGAAACGGTTCGCCGGCGGGAAAATGCGTCAGCGGCACATAGAGCACGGGATCCGGCGGCTTATCGACCGCTCCAAAATGCGCTTGCCGCGCCACGCCGACGATACGGAGCGTGGAGGGCGCCGCCCGATACCGCGGCATGAGTAATCGTCGGCCCACGACGTCGCTCGAGCCGAAGAGCGCGCGCGCGAGCGTCTCGCTGAGGACGACAGCCTCGTCATCAGACGGCGCGTCTGGCGTGGCGCCAAAGGCTTCATCGTGGCTCAGCGCGCGGCCCCGCACCAGCGGGAGGTTCAGCGTGCGGAAATATTCGCTGTCGACGGCGTTCACTGGTACTTCGGTGGCGGTCTTCGGGTCGGCCCCGGGCAGGTACACGTCCAAGCCGATGGCGCGGCCGAAGAACGGGGCCTCGGACGCCAGCGCCACCGATTGCACGCCGGGCTCGTGCCGCAGCGCGTCGCCTAGTCGCTGTTCGTAGTCGAGCGCGCGCGCCGACGAGTAGCCGTGCATTCTGAGGTTCAAAGGAACCATCACCACGCCGGACGGATCGAAGCCCAGATCGACCGCGTGCAGATTGAGAAGGGTGGACAGGAAGAGCAGCGCGCCCACGAGCAGCGCCAGCGAGAGCGCGATTTGCGAGGCCGCGAGCGTGTGCCGCAGTCGCGTCGCGCGCGGCAGCTCGGCTCGCGCGCCGCGTCCCAGCGTGCCCGGAATTGAGCTGCGCGCCGCCAGGAGCGCCGGGGCCAGGCCAAAGCCCGCGCCCACGAGGATCGCCAGGCATGCTGTGGCCGTGAGCACCCGCCAATCCATCACCACGTTGATCGAGCCGAGCGCCGGAACGGCAAATCCAGCGAAAAGCTCACCCAACGCGAGCGCGACGCCCACACCCGCCACGGCTCCGGCGAGCGCAAGCATCAGGCTCTCCACCAGCCGGAGTTGTACGAGGCGCCTCGTCGAAGCGCCAAGAATTTTGCGGGTGGCGACGTCTCGAGCGCCTGCGACGCCGCGAAAGAGGAGCAGATTCGCGACGTTGGCCACGCCGAGCAGCACCAGGAGAGCTGCGACGCCAGCCATGAGTTGCACGGCGCGCAGCGCGACGGGCCGTGTCGTTGCGGGCGCGGCAAATCCCGGTTGAAGCATCGCACCGACAGTCTGGAATCGGGCCTTCCGACGCGGGTCCATGGCAGCAAGTGCCCGGAGCCGCCCGGTCAGCTCGGCGGTGGTCTGCTCGACGGTCGGCGGGCCCAGAGTTCCGGCGGGAACTGCGTCGCTCGCACGTACGCCATCCCGGGGATCCAGAAGTCCTCATGGGATTCAGCATCGGTCCCCGCGAACGAGCCGGGCGCTACGCCGATGACGGTGAACGGCACACTGTTGACCAAGACGGTCCGCCCGACGGCGGCCTCGGCCGAGCCGAAAAAGTCGCGCGCTCGACGTTCGGAGAGCACGACCAGGGGCTCGCCCCCGGGAGTTCGATCCTCTTCGGTGCGAAACGTTCGTCCAGCAAGCAGCCGGACCCCGAGAACATCGAAGTAGTTGACGCTGACCGCTGCACCAGGCGTGAGCCGTGGCTCGGCGTCGGCGACGGCCAGCGCGGAGCTCGGCAGCTGCTGAAACCCTGCCATGGCCGCAACAGTGGTCGCATTCCGCGTCAGATCCTCTGCGCTGGCGTACGAAATAACAAATGGGTTGATACCGCGCGTGACCCGTGTTCCGAAGAAGTAGATGACGAGCCGATCCTGCCGGGCGATACCAGGGAGCGGCTTGAAGAACAGCGCTTCCCCGATCCCGAGCACGGCGGTTGCGGGTCCCAGGCTGCACGCGATCGAGACGATGGCCGTGACCGACAGCAGCGGCCGCTTGATGAGCGCGCGCATCGCGTAGCGCAGGTCCGACAGGGCCGCGTCGACAAACGGCAGACCGCGCTGATCGCGCAGTGCGTCCAACGCCTGAGATAGGCCGCCGGCCCGCAGACGCGCAGCACGATCCGCCTCGTTCGGCCCTTTGCCGCTGTGCTGCGCGTCTTCAGCCGCGAAAGCGAGATGCGCTTTCAACTCCTCCTCGAGGTCAGCGTCCGTGCGGCGGCGGCGCAACGTCGCCCACATTCGGAGCACCCACTCGCGAATCGTGCCCGCCATGGCCACCCTCCCGCTTGCAACCGTGGACATCCGTTGTCTATTAGCCCTCTTGATCTATTAACGCCTGGATGATGCCCGTCATTCGGCTCCACGCCTGCTTCTCGGCGACTAGTGCCCGCCGGCCGGCCGCGGTAAGGCTATAGAAGCGTGCCTTGCGGCTGCCGCGCAGACCCGTGTCGCTGATGCCCCAGGCGCCTCGAAGCAAACCGCGTTGCTCAAGCCGCATCAGCGCCGGATAGAGCGTGCCCATGTTGAGCTGGATGGCACCCTTCGAAACCTGCTCGATGCGTGTGGCAATCGCGTAGCCGTGGGACGGCCCGAGGACGTCGATCGTCTGGAGCACCATCAGATCAAGAGTCCCCTGCAGCACACCTATCTTGTCAGTCGTTCCATTAGACACGCCAATACAATAGTGCTACTTGCATTAGAAAGTCAAATGGAAATTCTGATGCCCCATCGGCAGCGGGGACGGGCTATCGATCCGTGCGTGGCTGGGAATTGGCTGACTCTCTCCGGTCCCTCGGCGGGGCGCGCCGCTTCCGCCCTATTCTGAACGCAATGCGCTCACGGGGTCGAGGCGGGCGGCACGGCGGGCAGGAATGTAGCCGGCGACGAGCGCGATCGTCGCGAGCACAACCATGGCAAAGGCGAATGTCGCAGGGTTCTGCGGTGTGACATCGAACAGCAGCGGTTCGAGCCGAGCCGTGAACAGGAACGTGGCGGCACTGCCCAACGTGAGACCGATGGCCAGCAGGATAATCATCTCGCTCAGAAGGAGCGCATGTATCTGTGAGGCCCGCGCGCCGAGGGCGAGGCGAACTCCGATCTCAGGCGTGCGGCGTTCGACAGCGTAAGCGACCACGCCGTAAAGCCCGACGGCGGCAAGGATGAGGGCGAGACCGCCGAAGGCGCCGGAGAGCCAGGCCAGGAGCCGTTCGCGGCGGGCGCCCGTTTCAATTAGCGAGTCGAGCGTGCGGATTTGGGAGACGCGGAGGACGGATGAAACCTCACGGACTGCCTGGCGGACCGCATCGGCGAAGCGCAGGGGATCACCCTCAGTTCGCAGTACGAAGGTAGGACTACCGAAAACGAATTTTTGAGTGACCGGGTAGAAGACCAGCGGGCCGAAGGGAGCGCGCAAGGAGGAGTAACGCACATCATGAACCACACCGACCACCTGAACGGCCCTCTTTTCGTCAAATTGCTTGCCCTCCGAAAAGAGGCAGCCGACTGCATTCCGCTTGCCGAACATAAGCCGGGCCGCTGATTCACTGAGCACGGCAACCCTGGGCCCATCTTTACGGTCCACGCCGGTAATAGGCCTGCCTGCAATAAGCGGGATTCCCATGGCGTCGAAATAGCCCGGGCCGACCAGGACTTCGTTGATGTCGCCTGAAGGAAATGAGCGCCCAGGCAATGCAATGGCGATATCATTGGTTACCGTCCCGAGGGGACCGGCGACAGCCGAAGAAGCGGAGCGCACTCCCGGGACCTCACTCAAGAGCTGCACGATAGCCTGATGTTTGTTTGCGTTAAGCAGGTCCTTGAAACCGGACATATCCGCATCCACATTGGCAACCAGCACGCCATTGGCGCGGAAGCCCAAATCCTGGTGAGTGAGTTTCCAGAAGGAACTGACCAGGAGCGCTGCACCGGCTGTCAGGACAAGCGAGAGCGCCACTTGCGCGACGACGAAAGCCTTAGCCGTAACACGGCGTGACTTGCTCGCGCTTAGTGTGCGGCTGCCCATCTGAAGTGCCCCGCTCAGCTCGGCCCGGGTCGCCGTAAAAGCCGGGACGAGTCCGAACAAAACCGCGGAGGCTAGCGTCGCGACCAGGTTGAAGCCGACGACGCGCCAGTCGAGCAAGGTCGAGATTTGCCATTTCTCACCCGCTGACGCAAGGGCTGCCAGTTGGCTGGAGGCCAATGCCGCCAGCGCAAGCCCAGCTCCGCCTCCGAGCGCGGACAGAACAAGTGTCTCGGTTATGAGTTGGCGGATGAGTCGAATCCTTCCGGCGCCGAGCGCCAGGCGCACGCTCATTTCCTGGGCGCGCGCCGTGCCGCGTGCCAGGAACAGGTTGGCAAGGTTGCTGCAGGCGATGAGCGCCACAATTCCTACGATGCCCATGAGCAGCCAAAGCGATCGGGAAAACTGAGCATTCAGATCTCCGATACCCTGGGGCGCTGGTTTGAGTTCCAGACGGTATTCGCCTGCGCCTTTGATCTGCATGCCGAACTGTTTGAGTTGCACCCAAAGCAGCGCAATCTCGGACTGAGCCTGCGCGAGCGGGACATCGGGTTTTAGACGCGCCATGGGGTGAAGCCAGACGACGCTCGACTGCAGAAAGGCCGGCGAAGAGAGCGGCGCGATGAGATGAATGGGCACCCAAAGGTCCGCGACGGTGCCGATGCGTTCGCCGAAAAACTCATGCCGGGCGACACCAATAATTGTGATCGGGAGGCCATTCAAAGAGATCGATCGGCCGACAGCATCCGCCTGACCGGCGAAATCACTGCGCCAGAGCCGGTCACTGATAACGGCTACCGGCGTGGCGCCGGGTTCATCATCGGTTTCGTCGAAAAAGCGGCCGAGCTGAGGCTCGGTCCTAAGCAAACGGAAGTAGTTAGCGGTGACGGCCCAGGCGTCCTCCGGCATGGTGAGCGATCGGCCGCCGATGCGTGCCTCGTTGATCCGGAATTGACTCGAAGCGAAGATCCCCTGGAGAGTGTGCTGCCGGGCGCTCATTTCGCGCAGCAGTGGATAGGTGAAACCCTGCTGGCGGGCGTTTTGATAACCCTGCAGCCGCACGAGCTGTTGGGGGTCCCGCACCGGAAGCGGCCGCAGGACGATGCGATCCAGCAGCTGAAAAATGGCTGTGTTGGCTCCGATGCCAAGGGCGAGCGTGAGCAAGGCAGCGGCCGTAAAACCGGGCGAACGGCGCAGCTGGCGCAGGCTGTAGCGCACGTCCTGAAGGAAGTCGCGAATTAGTCGAACTCCGCGGGCGTCGCGGCATTCTTCCTTGTGCTGCTCAACGCCTCCCAACATACGCAGGGCTCGGAAACGAGCTTCCTGCGGGGTCATTCCTTGACGGATCTCTTCTTCGATCTGATTTTCCAGGTGGAATCGAATCTCTTCGTCGAGTTCCGCCTCCACTCTGCTGCCCCGGAATAACGAGCGTAGACGAACCACCAACGTGTATGTCCATCGCGGCATTTTGGTCACTCCTCAAGGCGTTTCATAAGCACCAAGTCAATAGCAATGGGGAGCCTGACCCAGCCCGCCGGCTCTCGGTTCAGGTTCGGCCATTCAAATCTGCCTATTCTTCTGAAGTCTCATAACTCTTTCAACGCAACCATCGGATCCACATGCGCGGCACGGCGGGCTGGGAGATAACACGCAAGCAGGATGACTGCGCCAAGAAAAGCGGGAACTGCGATCATGGTCATCCAATCTGTCTTTGGGAGCTTAACTACGAAGTGCGAGGTGATGCGCATGGCCGCAATCGCCAACAGGAGCCCCAGGAATGATCCCCACATTGCGACTTTTATCCCTTCTCCGATCACCAGTTTCATGATGTCGTTCTTCCGCGCTCCAAGCGCCGCCCGGATGCCGATTTCGCGATTGCGTTGCGCCACCGAGTAGGAGACGACGCCGTAGATTCCCAGGCTCGCCAGAAGCAGCCCGATCAATCCCGAGAATGCCAGGATCGCAGCAGCCATGCGACGCGGATAGAGGATTTCCGCAGTCATCTGTCTCATGGTCGTCACGCTGGCAATTTCCACTTTTGGATCCGCTCCAAGAACAGCTTTCTTCAGCCGATCCATCAACGGGGTAGGATTTCCATAAGCACGGGCCACGATGGTATGAGCACTCATATCCCATTTTTGTCCCAGCGGCACATAAAGATGAGGATTTTGTCCTTGATCGTGCAATAGCGGCTTTACGTCATTTACGACGCCAACAACTTCGAGCCATTCGAGCTTTTGCCCTGGATTTTCCGGTGAATAAAAAGCCAGACGCTTCCCTCTTGGACTGCCTCTCGGCCAAAACCTGCGCGCAAGCGCTTCACTGAGGATGGCGACACGCGTCGATGTCAACGTGTCGTGCTCGTCAAAGTCGCGTCCCATGGACAGAGATATCCCGAGCGACTGAAAATAGCCCGGCGACACAGAGACATGGTAGCTAAGCGCGCCTTGCGTGCGGCCTGCCAGATAGTCCTCTTGGGAAACCACAGTGGAAGGCTGTACCGGATCCGGATATGTCGGCAGCAAACCATCGGTCAGGCAGACAGCCGCGGCTTCAGGTATCCCCTGGATATTTTCGAGCACGCGGCGAGAAAGGGCCCTGCTCTTTTCTGCGCTTGTTTCCATTTCATGCATCCGGCTGGAGTCCGGGGCGGTTTCATTCGACGATTCTTGCCGCATGATAAATCGGAGTACGACCGCACGCTCCATACTGTAACCGAGATCGGTCAACTCAATTTCAATGAGGGTTCGGACATAAACTCCGGCCACGAGCAGCAAGACAAGCGACAAGGCGACTTGAGGCATCACGATCCAAGGTCGCATGCGGGATTTCACCTGCTTACCCACGGCTGTGCCTCCTCCGGAAAGAGCGCCAACCACATTGACTCTGGAAGCCTGGAGCGCAGGCGCCAAGCCGACGATCACGCCCGAACAGATACAGACGAGCGCCGTGAACAGCACAACGTGCACATCGAGCGGGACCTCCAGAACAAATCGCGGAGGAGTGCACTTACTGAAAATGTTCAAAAGGGAAAGCGAAACCAACAGCCCCAAGGCGCCACCGATCATGGACAGCAGGAGACTCTCGGTCAATTGCTGGCGCAGGATGCGGAATTTGCCGGCCCCCAGAGCAAGCCGGACCGCCATCTCGCCCGAACGGTTGATGCCCCGGGCCATGAGAATACCCGCAATATTGGCGGCCGCGATCAGCAATACCATCGCCGTCACTGCCATTAGCGCCGTAGCCAACCGGGCCGGAACCACACTCCCCTTGGGATCGAAAGGCATACGAACGCCTTCTGAGGCGCGCACAATGTAGCGAGGATTTGCCCGATATTTGACTACGGATGGCGCCTGCTTTCCTATGGTTGAAAGGATTGCCTCCGCCTGAGAGAGCGTGACGCCGGGCCGGAGGCGCGCTATGGGCCAGTTGTAAATATTCATTCTGTAATAGTCGCCAGCCGCGACCGCCTGCGCCTGCGTTATCCAAAGCTGAGTCGGCGTCCAGGGATCTGAAACCCCCTTAAACTCGGGCCTTGAGATACCGACAATGGTGTAGTCTTTGCCGCTGACCTGAATATTTTTGCCGATGACCACAGGATTTGAGTTGAATCTGCGCTCCCATAAGTCGTGGCTTATGACAGCCGCGCGCTGTGTAGAGGACGGCTGATCCTCCTCAGGCAGGAAGGTGCGGCCGATTATCGGTTTGACTCCCAACAAATCAAAATAGTTGGCGGAAATTATCTCGGCAGCGACATCCTCGCTTTCACCATCCGCAACGAGCCTCAATGGGGCTCCCCTGTGATAGGCAACGTCGACGAAGGCCTCGTTGGGTTTCCTGAAAAACTCGCAATCCCAATTCGAGATGGATACGGGCGATGCGTCGCTCCTGGGAATCTGGTACAGGTACACCACTTCTTCGGGAGATTTTACCGGCAGAGGCAGGAAGAAGACGACATTGACAATGCTGAAGATCGCCGTGTTAATTCCAATGCCCAGGGCCAGAACCAGGAGTGCCGCGCTGGTAAATCCCCGGGTTTTGGCTAGCGTCCGAATGCTGTAGCGCAGGTCTTGCCGCAACTCGTCAAGCCATCGGAACCCGCGCATATCGCGACACTCTTCTTTGTGCTGCTCGAGGCCCCCGAGTTCGCGCAGCGCCGCATAACGAGCTTCACGTGGGGACATTCCCAGGGCGATGTGTTCCGCGATCTGATTTTCCAGGTGGAATCGGATCTCCTCCTGCAATTCCTTTTCGACCTTGCTGCTTCGGAATAGCGAGCGGAGACGGAGAAACAATTTGTATATCCAACGCGGCATTTTGGCTGTTCCTCAAGGCGTTTCCAGAACCAAGTCGATAGCCGTGGACAGCCGGTCCCAATTCGCACGCTCCTGATTCAGATATTTGCGGCCTGCCGGCGTCACCGAGTAATATTTGGCGCAGCGATTGTTTTCAGAGGCGCCCCACTTTGCCGCGATCCATCCCTGTTGCTCCAGGCGGTGCAAGGCAGGATAAAGTGCTCCCTGGTTTACCTGCAGGACATCCTTTGAGACCAGCCGGATGCGCTGCGCAATCCCCCAACCGTGCATGGGTTCGAGCGCGATCGTTTTAAGAATCAGAAGGTCCAGCGTGCCTTGTACAAGATCTGTAGGCTTGCCCATCTGCTTTCCCCTCAATTATTGACAAGCGCAATATCGCGCTTCTCTTGTCAATCGTCAAGGGGAAAATGAGCCGGGACTGCCAAGACTCCGCCTTTTGCCTGACCTCGCATCGCATGACTGAAAAATCGTCATTCCATCCTGAGGACATCCACGGGCTCGACGCGGGTTGCCCGGAGGGCAGGCAATGTGCAGGCAAGGACTACGATGAATCCAAGTGCGCCCGCGGCTGCGATATAGATCCAGGGTTCCGCGTTCGTGACCCCGAAGAGCATGGACCTGATCATACGGCTGCTGAAAAAGGCCAGCACCATGCCTGATGCCGTTCCTGTTGCGGTGATCAGGAGCGAATATCGAATGACGAGGTGAACGATGTCGACCGGGCGCGCTCCCAGAGCAAGGCGGATTCCAAACTCGCGAGATCGCTCCGCGACCGTGTGGGAGACGAGCCCGTAGAGGCCCACGCCGGCCAGCGCAAAGCCGAGGCCGCCGAGCAAGCTCAGCATCCAGGCAAACAGTCGTTGCTCCCGCAGTTCCCTGTCGATGCCCGCCGCCAGCGGCTGGCCTCCGGAAAGTGGAACCGCAGGATCGATCCGCGCTGCGGCGGAACGAACCACATCCGCTACCTTGGATGCGGGCTGCATCGAGCACAGCATCACTGCGGCACGCGTGGCAGGGAAGTCGTATTGACCGAGCGGCAAGTATATGAAGGGATGGACCTGGCCGGCCAAATCTCTCCAGCGGGAGTCCCTGGAGACTCCGACCACAACGAGGTCTCGTTGGGGGCCTCCGAGCCATGCGGGAATGCGGATGGTGCGGCCCACAATTTCGATCGTGCCAAACAGGCGCCGCGCGAGTGTTTCATTGACTATAGCCGGTCCGCCCTGGCGGGCGCCGGAGGTGTAGCACTCTGTTTCCGTGAACGGACGGCCGCGCAGGAGCGGGATGCCAAGAGTGCGAAAGAAGCTGTGCGTGACGCCGTTGGATGCAACCTCTATCATGCCTTTTGGCCCGCCGTCGGGAGGCACGATTTCCAGCATGGTACTCGCTCCAAACGGGTAAAGTTGCGATATTGCCACGTTCTGAAACCCGCCCGATTCGAGGGCTGCCTGCAGTTCCCTGTGATAGGTTAAGGCCCGGTTGTTGTCGTAACCATGACCCGCCAGGTCGACATTCAGCACCGTGACGTTGTTGGGTTCAAATCCGAGCTCGACATTGCGGAGATTCCTGAGCGTTGACACGAGCATGAAGGCCCCGATCAACAGAGCGAGTGAGAGCGCGAGTTGAACCGTCGAAAGGGCGCTGCGCAACCGTGGCGCCCGGGCACTGCTCCTCATTCCCGAGCGGCCGAGCGGTCCGGCGAGCCGACCCCGAGCGACAAACCATGCCGGAACCACGCCTGCTGCCGTCCCGGCTGCAATTGCCACTCCGAACGTTATCCCCAGCACTCGCCAATCGATCGGGATGCTGACGCTGGTCCCGGGAGCCGCAGGGAACAACAACTCCTGAATCATTGCCTTCAAGAACAGAGCGAAGATAATCCCCAGCAAGGCTCCGCAAAGAGCGAGCAACCAGCATTCAACAAGCTGCAGCTGAACGAGCCGGAACCTGTCCGCACCCAGGGTCTTTCTAACGGCCACTTCCTGCTCCCGGCGAACGGCCCGGAACAGGAAAAGGTTGGCGACGTTGGCGCAGCCGAGAAGCAGGAGAACACCACCGACACCCAGGAGGATAGCGATGATTCTTCCCACTCGGTCCCGGGACAGGACATATGCCCCGAGACCGGCAAAGACACGCGGCGTGACGGTCCTGAACTTCGAGTTCTCCTTCGGATACCTGTCAGCGAGGCTGTGCGCCAGCGCGCCCAACTCGCCTTCGACCTCGCGGATACCATGTGGAGAAGCCATTCGCGCAACGAAAGAATAAAAGATTCCATTGCTCCGAGACACGGGCCGGCCGGCATCTGGCCGGTGATACAGAAACGGTACGGTAGCGCCGGTGATCCATGCTTCTACCTGTGAGGTGGTGGTGATTCCGGCGAAACCGGCTAGCGTCACGCCGATGACTGTGAAGTGTCGGCTGTTGAGCGTGATCTGGCGGCCGATCGCGTCGCTCACCCGGCCGAAAGCTCTTCGCGCCAGGACGTCGCTTATGATAACTACCGCCGCGCCCTGAGGAGGGAGGTCTTCTTCCGGGGAAAATCCACGCCCCGCGGAAAACCTCACGCCCAGCACATCGAAAAAACCGGCCGTCACATACGCGACTCCGGCAATCCTGGGCAACTCACCAGGGATGGCGATGCTGGCATCGGCTTCCTGCACCCCCGCAATTCCGGCCAGCGTTTTGGAATGGCCCAGGATGTCGGCGATGTTTGCATACGAAACACCTGAAGGACTCACGCTCCCGCCTTCATACCAGCGGCCGAAATAGACCTGCGCAATCCCGCGGGCCGTCGCTCCGGGGATGGGGCGCCACAGCAGCCAGTTGCCAACACTGATAATGGCTGTGGTCGAACCGATCGACAGAGCCAAAGTGACAAGCACGGCAATCGCAAATCCAGGATTCATACGCAATGTGCGCGAGGCGTACCGCACATCCGGGATGAGCGACTCCAGCCACCAAGCGGGGTTTCTCGCTCCGGGTGGGGGCAGGTCGGGCGGAGAGCTGCGTTCTACGGCACCCACTTCGCGGCGGAGCGTGTCCTGCGCTTCGAGTTCACGCCACGCGGCAGCTTCAGCCTCGGAAGCAGTTTTCCCGGCCGAAAAGAACTCGCGGAAACGATCATCCAGGTGTTGCGCCACTTCCTCGACGATTTCCGCCTCCCGCTCGGGCGGCAGGTTCAACGAAGCGAGTCTCGCACGGATGTGCGGACGCCAGTCAGGCATTTTCTCCTCCCGCGATCCGGTTGATGGCGCGCGCGAACGCCTCCCAGCCGCTCCGCTGGGCGGCCAATGCCTTGTGCCCGGCCGGAGTCAGCCGATAAAGGCGTCGGCGCCGTTCACCTGCCTTTTCGGTCCACCGGCCGATGATCCAGCCGCGTTTCTCGAGACGGTAGAGGAGCGGATAGAGCGATGCGGCGTGAAACCGGATTGTGCCCTCCGACCGCTGCTCGATGAGGCGCGCGATGTCATAACCGTGTCTCGGCCGGACTTCGATGAGGGAAAGGATCAGCAGCTCTGCGCTTCCCTTCTTAAGCTCCTGATTGCTCTGTGTGAGTAACATATATGGCAGTGATATATAATGACATGGATGTAACTGTCAAGAACAAATGGCCTCGAGAGACGGTGTCGCTCCCTTGCAGCAGTCAATCCCGCATCTGGACGGCAAGTCTCATAGCTGGGTGAGCTAATCCGTTGGGAGATCCACCGGCTTTGCCAGTGAGGCCGCCGATGTTTGACTGTTACTGGAGTGTGCCTTTTCCTGCCGTTCGTGAAAAATCGAATTTCGAATATCTTGTCAATCGTCAAGGGGAAAATCATTGGCACTATCCACAATCTCGCGCAAACGCAATGCTCTATACTCCTTTGACGGCCCCAGCTCAGAGCGGAATCACTCGAACCGAAGGGCAACCATTGGGCTGATGCGAGCAGCTCTGTGTGTTGCGAGACATCATTTCCCGCGGAATTGCCTGAATTTTGGTAAAAATATGCGGATCCCTTACTCGGCGCGCAGGTTGGAAGCGGGCGTAAACGCCATCGCTCGCCGAGCGGGCACAAGAAGCGCGATCAGCGCAACGCCTACGGTCACGCCAGCGGCTGCAGCATAGATCACCGGCTCGCGCAGCGCGACCTGGAACAGGAATTGTTTTAGCAGCGAGGCCGTGAGAGAGGCGCCGAGCAAGCCCGCCGCGGTGCCTGTCAGCACCGGAACGAGACCCTGGCGTACGACCAGCCAAACCAGGTGCGAGTGTGTCGCGCCCAGCGCGGCCCGAACCGCCAGTTCCCGTCGCCGCTCCACGGCGTACCTGGCGACGATCACCGCGAGGCCGACAATTGTCAACAGGAGCGCGACGCTCGCGAATGCGCCGGTCGCAAACGTGTAGAACCGCCGATGCGCCATCGCTTCGCCGATAATCTCGTCGACAGTGGCGATGTGCAGGATCGGCAGCGCCGGATCGAGATCGTGCACGATGCTCCGGACCGCCGCGTGCAGATCGCCGGCGTTCGGCGCCAATCGTGCCACCAAACCCGTGACCGGCCGCGGAAACTGCGCCGCGACGAAGTATACGGCCGGACGCGGATCCTGTTCGAGTGCGGCGTACCGCACATCGCGCACAACACCGACGATCTCGACCGGACCGTCAAACTCGATCTTTCTGCCGAGCGGATCCCCGTTGCGGAACATCTGCCGGGCGAACGATTCGGACACGACCGCCACCTTGTCACTCGTGGCGGTGTCGGTTTCCGAGATCAGTCGGCCGTGGACGAGCGGAATGCGCATCACAGAAAAATAGCGCGAGTCCACAAAGCGGCCGTTTCCGATCACCTCCTCACGCCGGCCGACCTCATTTAGTACGAGGACGGAGTCGCCGCCCCGGAAGGGCACCGCGGACGTAACGGCCGCATTGAGCACACCCGGCAGCGCCCGAACGCGCTCCGCGAGGTCGCGCTGAAACGCCATG